>JALAGR010000212.1 GCA_022712335.1 Pediococcus sp.
TAGCTATATCTAGTAAAAAGTCTGATTTGATTGATAGTACTATTTCGATCAAAAATAATGGGACCTTAAAGAACGGCGATAAAGTTAGTATCAAGCTTCCTAATTCAGTATTTAAAGATTCTTCTGGAAAACATGAATATACTGGTAGTCATACATTTGATTACACTGTATCTGGTTTAGTTGATGATAAAACTATTACAAACGTTGATGACATCACTTCTGACACTGATACAATCATGAATGATTATGTTGATGATGAAAGTTTCGATGATACTAAATACACTTATAAATTTATAAACCTATATGTTGTACCAACTGATCATGTACAAAGTGACGATTTTGAAGACGATTCCGATTCAGATACTTCTTCAACCAAAGTAATCGTTAAGGATTCTCGTGGTTCTGATACTGATAGTAATAAATTCTCAATCGTTGCTATTTACACTGTCACTAATGACGATGCTGATTCTGATGACGAGCCCGACAATGTTGAAGTTGACGTTGATGACTTAACTCTAAAATCTGGAAAATTAAATATCGGCGAAAAGGAAATAACTTCAACCGATAATATTACATCGTTCAATGATTCGATTAAAACTTACGAACGTAACTTAGGCGTTTACGGTATTAAAATTAAATAAGGCCAACAAAAGAAGCCATGGAAAATTATTCCCGATTACTCTTGCGTAGTCGTTATAATTTCTCATGGCTCTTTTTTATTTTCCTTTATCCCCAATATCATAGCGGTAGCGCAATCCGGTCATCTTATGTTGCGCCAACCAATAGTATAAAGTTGATTGAGCTTGTGCAATGCTGGAAGCGCTGGTAGTTAGACAAAGAATCCGACCACCGTTGCTGATTAGTTCGCCATTTTCATTTTGAGCGACACCGGCGTAATTCACAGTGATGTCTGAAGGATTGTTATTAAAACTGGCTAATTCAACGCCCGACGCAGAAGCTTGTGGATAAGTTTCAGAACTCACCACGACTCCTAAGTAAACATCACTAGCTTGCCATTTAGCTTCTACATCACGATGCTCCAGTAATCTCTGAAGTAGCTCATATAGATCACTCTGCAATTGAGGCAATACAACTGCTGTTTCGGGATCGCCCAAGCGTACGTTAAATTCAATCACTTGCGGACCAGCTTCGGTCATAATTAAGCCAGCGTATAAAACTCCACAAAACGAAATACCATTTCGTTGCAACGTTTGAATAACTGGTCGAATAATTTTTTCCACACCTTGGTCTGCCAAATCCGCTGGAAATTGACTTAATGGACTGTAAGCACCCATTCCACCAGTATTTGGACCTCGATCGCCATCATAAGCCGCCTTATGATCTTGCGAAAGTGGCATTGGAATAATCTGATCATCATTGATAAACGCCATTAGCGAAAATTCTTGTCCCATTAAAAATTCTTCAATAATAATCGACTTAGTATCAAATTGATGTTCACCCAGCATTTGATGAATCGTTATTTTGGCTTGTTTTTGATTTTCAACGATCACAACACCTTTGCCTGCAGCTAATCCATCCGATTTAATTACCACTGGGTAAGTAACCTCTGCTAACGCTTGTACCGCCGCTTCTTCATCTTGATAACTAGCGTATTTAGCAGTGGGTACTCCTGCTTCTCGCATAATTTTTTTGGCAAATTCTTTGGAACCTTCTAACCTAGCTGCAGCTTGAGATGGACCAAAAATATTTAATCCTGAAGCAATAAAGTTGTCCACAATCCCTTGTTGCAAGGGTAACTCTGGCCCAACCACCGTTAAATCAATTTCTTGTTCTTTTGCAAATTCAATCAGTTTCTCAAAATTCAACTCGCTAATTGGTACGATTTCAATTCCACTTGCAAGCATCCCTAGATTTCCCGGAGCACAATAAACTTTTTCGACTTGTTTACTCAGCAACAGTTGGCGTCCCATTGCATGCTCCCGTGCACCATTTCCAATAACAAGTACTTTTGCCATGCACTAGCACCTCCGTTTAATGTCTAAAGTGACGACGTCCACTAAAGATCAATGAAATTCCTAATTCGTCTGCTTTATCAATTGAAGCTTGATCTTTGATACTTCCACCCGGTTCAACAATTGCTTTAATTCCATGCTTAGCTGCAAATTCAACGCAATCTTCCATTGGGAAGAAGGCATCTGATGCCATGATTGCATCCTTAAAGTCATCCGATGCTTCTGCTTGCTTAATTGCAATTTCAACGGAACCAATCCGATTCATTTGTCCTGCACCAATTCCCAACGTTTGATTAGCAGTTGAAATCACGATTGCATTACTCTTAACATGTTTAACTACCGTTTGGCCAAAGACCATCGCTTTGAGTTCTGCTGGAGTTGGTTGACGTTTAGAAACCACTTTAAAATCAGCTTCAGTTTCTACTACTGCATCTTGGTCTTGAACTAAAAGGCCACCCATCACGGAAACTGTTTCAGGTTCTTTAGCATCCAAACGTTTCGTAAAATCAACCGTCATAATTCGAAGATTTTTCTTTTTAGCTAGTACTTCAAAGGCATCTTTTTCAAAGCTAGGTGCAATCACGATTTCAAGGAACAGTTGATGCATTTTTTCAGCAGTTGCTAAATCAACGGGACGGTTTAACACAATAATTCCTCCAAAAATAGATGTTGAATCAGCTGCGTAAGCACGGTCCCATGCTTCTTCAATTGTTTCACCTAATCCAATTCCACAAGGATTCATATGTTTAACCGCGATTACCGCTGGTTGTTCAAATTCGGCACTCATCTTCAAAGCGGCATCAGCATCTTTGATATTGTTGTAAGAAAGTTCTTTTCCATGAAGCTGTTCGGCTTGAGCGATTGAAAATGGAACTGGTAGTACATTTTCGTAAAATGCTGCCTTTTGATGACTATTTTCACCATAGCGCATCTCTTGCTTTTTAGTGTAAGCCTTCGTGAGCTTAGCTGGAAATGCTTCAGCAGAACGCCCGAGATATTGAGCGATCAAAGTGTCGTAAGCTGCAGTATGTTGGAAAACTTTCAAAGCTAACGCACGACGGAAATCAATATCATCCGTTTGGTTAGCAAGTGCACCTAAAACTGGTTGATAATCAGTAGGATCAACTACTGGCAATACTGACACAAAGTTTTTAGCTGATGAACGCAACATACTTGGTCCACCAATATCGATTTGTTCGATTGCTTCTGCCTCAGTTACGCCATCTTGCATAATCGTTGATTTGAACGGATAGAGGTTTACACAAACTAAATCAATTAAATCAATACCATGTTCTTCAAGAGCCCTCATATGTTCTGGCAAATCTCGACGAGCTAATAATCCCCCATGAATAACCGGATGCAATGTTTTAACTCGACCATCGAGCATTTCTGGAAATCCAGTAATTTCTTCTACTCCGATGACCGTTAATCCTGCATCCTCAAGTACTTTTTTAGTACCACCCGTTGAGACGATTCTAAAATCCTGTTCAACTAAACCTTTAGCAAATCCAACGATTCCTGTTTTATCTGATACACTTAGTAATGCAGTTTTCATGGGTTATAATCTCCTTATTTAATCAATTTTCTTTGTTTTAAAACTTGGCATAAACTATCAAAATATAAGTCATGTTCAACGCGATGAATTCGTTGAGCTAATTTATCCACATCATCATCGGCCAGAATCGGTACTGCCTGTTGAGCAATAATAGGACCAGTATCGATTCCACCATCAATCCAATGAACGGTTACTCCAGTAATTTTCACCCCATATTCAAAGGCGTCTTCGATTCCATGCCGTCCTGGAAAAGATGGTAGTAATGCGGGATGGATATTAACGATAGCCTGTGGATATGCTCCTAATAAAACATTTGTAATAATCTTCATATATCCAGCTAACACAATCAGCTCTAAATCATACTTTTGTAATTCTTGTAAAATTGCTTGTTCATAGGTAGCCTTATTTTCAAATTCTTTTAAACGGTGCGTCCAAACTGGAATGCCTAACTCATGCGCCTTTTTTACTACCGGTGCATCTGGCTGGTCGCAAATCAAACATGCAATTTGGATTGGCATTTGGTTCTCTCTAATATGCTGGTCAAGAGCAATAAAATTAGTTCCTGTTCCAGATGCAAAAATCGCTATATTAATCATCGTTCTGCTCCCGAAAGATAAACTGCTGGTGCATCTTCCTCTCGTTTTTTGACTTCACCAATCTTAAAATAAACTTCATTTTGCTGATCTAACTTGGCAACTACTTGTTGATAATTCTGGGGACTCACCGCTAGTACCATTCCGATTCCCATGTTGAACGTTTGATAACAGTCCGTTTGCGAAAGATTCCCTAGCTTAGCTAAAACATTAAAAATAGCTGGTTTCGTCCAACTACCTAGGTTAAATTCAGCCTGTTGATTGCCTTGGAGCATGCGCGGAACATTGTCTAATAGACCGCCACCCGTGATGTGTGCCATTCCATGTATCAATTTTCGTTTCAGAAGTGGACGCATGATATTCACATACAAACGGGTTGGTTCCATCAACTCTTCGATTAAAGTTCGATCTAAAGCGGGTAAAGTATCGTTATATTGGTAATCATGATCTTCAAATAGTATTTTACGTACTAAAGAATAGCCATTACTATGTAAACCACTGGAGGGCAAACCAATTAAGTAATCACCTTCGTGAACGTTTTCTGGTCGAAGTAAATCTTTTTTAGCTGCCAAGCCAACGGCAAATCCTGCTAAATCAAAGTGGTGTTCTTGATAAATCCCCGGCATCTCAGCCGTTTCTCCGCCAAGCAGTGCAATTGATTGATCCTGACAAGCTTTTAAAACGCCACTTAGAATTTTTTGAACTTGGTCTGTTTCCAAATGTGAGAGCGCCAGATAATCAAGAAAGAAGAGTGGTAAAGCACCTTGTGCTAACAAATCATTTACACACATTGCAACTAAATCCTGCCCCACTGTCGCAATCCGTCCCGATTGGGCTGCTAAAAGTACTTTGGTTCCCACTCCGTCACTTCCTGCTACTAGAACAGGTTGATCCAGTTGGTCTTCGGACAACTGATAACACCCGGCAAAACTCCCGATCCCGCCTAGAATATGAGAATCTTGCTGCCTTAGTTTTTGCTTTAAGCCTTCTACAACTTCTTCACCAGCGGCAATATTCACACCCGCTTGTTCATAAGCGCTTTTTGTCATTATTTTTCCTCCGCTTGTACCGTTGCTGATAATGTAAAATCATTAGCCGTTTGGGGAGCTTCAAAATCGTCAGTATAGTCATAAAGTGGTGTTGGATATTTTCCATCAAAATACGCTACACACAATCCGTCATTAGGAGCATCCTGATGCAAACCAATTGCTTCGATCAATCCTGGTAGACTAAGAAAATGTAATGAATCTGCTCCAATGGCTTTACACATTTCACTAACCGTATAATTTGCCGCCATTAATTCGCGTGTATGTTCAATATCGATTCCATAAAAACAAGGATATTTAAGCGGTGGCGAACTAATCATCAAATGAACTGACTTAGCACCCGCCATTTTTAACATTTTAACGATGTACTTACTTGTCGTCCCCCGAACAATTGAGTCATCGACCAGTGCCACCTTTTTCCCAGCAATCACTGCTCTCAACGCTGACAATTTCATCTTGACGCCCTGTTCTCGTAATTCCTGGGTCGGTTGAATAAACGTCCGACTACTATACTGATTCTTAATTAATCCCATTTCGTTTGGAACACCTAGTTGTTCAGCAACCCCTGAAGCTGCTGATAACGAAGAATTGGGAACCCCTACCACAATATCCACATCAAGGGGATTTTCTTTGGCTAGCCTTTTTCCCATCCGTTGACGCGCAAGGTGCACATTCACGCCATAAAGGTTCGAATCCGGACGGGCGAAGTAAATATATTCCATAGAACAAATTGATAACTGCGTTTTTGTCGTAAAATTACTAATTTGAATTCCTTGGTCGTCAATTTGGACCAATTGTCCAGGTTCAACATTCTGCACAAATTCCGCCCCAACTACATCTAATGCACAGGTTTCACTCGCTACTACGTATGAACCGCTGGCTAATTTTCCAATTACCAGTGGACGAAACCCATTTGGATCCAAAGCAGCGTATAACGCATCTTTAGTGAGGATTAAATAAGCAAATCCGCCCCGAATTTGACGTAAGCTAGCTTTTAATTTTTCCACAAACGTGACATTTTTTTGGTGTTGAATTAGATGCATCAAAACTTCGGTATCAGAATTGGATTGAAAAGTTGCACCATTTGCTTCAAGTTGAGTTCGTAAGCTGACCGCATTTGTTAGGTTCCCATTATGTGCCATTGCTACATCACCGTTTAAATAATGGAAAAGAAGCGGCTGAATATTTTCAATCCCCCGACTTCCGGCAGTGCCGTAACGTACGTGACCAATCGCACTTTCACCAATTAATTTAGCTAAATCTTCCGGACGGCTAAATACATCGGCTAAAAGTCCCAATCCTTTATGGGTGATTAACTGACCTTCTTGGTTGCGAACAACGATTCCAGCCCCTTCTTGCCCACGATGCTGCAAGCTATGGAGCCCAAAATAAGTCCGTTGTGCAGCTTCTGGATCATTCCAAACACCAAAAACACCGCACTCTTCATTGAGACCTTTTAGTTCAGTTGCCATGCAAGGGCTCCCTTCCAGCTTGCCTTAATTTGTTCTAAATCAACGTCGATAGCGTCATCTGTAGCCGTAATCTTAATACGATTTCCACCAACTTGACCAAGTAAAGTGGCATTGCCATTCGCTTGTTCTTCGAAAGTTTTTTGATCTTCTGGAGCAATCGTAACGATAAATCGTGATTGATTTTCAGCAAAGAGCTCAGCTGCAGTTAAATCAGTTTGAACATCAAATCCGATTTCACCTGCAAAAGCACTCTCAGCTAGCCCAACTGCCAAACCACCTTCAGCTAAATCATGCGCACTAGTTAATAACCCCGCATGAATCAAGCTAGTTACCAACTTTTGTTGTTCTTGTTCATAATGCAAATCAAAGTCAAAAAGTTTTCCTTCAACACGCCCTGTTTGCATTTTTTGTAACTCGCTACCATTGAAGGCTTTAGATGTTTGACCTAAAACGTAAATCAAGTCGCCTGCTACTTTGAAATCCAAAGTCGTTATCCAAGCTGGATTTTCAATCAATCCCACCATTCCAACCATTGGCGTTGGATAAATTGGTTGTTTATTGGATTCGTTGTAAAGTGAAACATTTCCTGAAATCACTGGTGTATCAAAAGCTTCACAAGCTTCGGTCATCCCTTTAGTAGCCTGTTCCAACTCGTAGTAACTTTCTGGATCCTCTGGGCTACCAAAATTTAAACAATCAGTAATTGCTAAAGGTGTTCCTCCAGTGGCAACCACGTTTCGAGCAGCTTCACTAATGGCAATTTGTCCACCTTGATAAGGATCCAAGTATAAGTAACGCGGGTTCGCATCGGTTGTCATCGCTAACGCTTTTTTAGTTCCACGAACCCGAACTACTGCTGCATCACTTTTATTCGTTGAAATTGTGTTAGTTTGAACTTGTGAGTCGTAACGTTCAAAAATTGCACCCTTATCAGCAATCGTTGCCTGTTGGAGCATCGCCTTAAAAGTCGTTGTTAAATCTGTAATTTTTGGTTGATATTGCTTTTCATCATCGCTAATATGCCGTGGTTTTTGACTTGGTTGCCGATAGACTGGTGCTTCATCAACTAAAGCGTGAACCGGTACGTCAGCAACGGTGGCATTCTTAAAAGTTAATTGATAACGGTCACCATTCGTTACTTCACCGATTTTTACCGCTTCACTATCATACTTAGCAAATAATTCTTCAACTTCTTGTTCACATCCCTGTTTAATACATAAAAGCATGCGTTCTTGCGATTCTGAAAGCATTAATTCATACGGAATCATTCCATCTTCCCGTTGAGGGACTAAATCAAGATTTAATCGCATTCCGTATCCAGCTTTAGCACCCATTTCTGCAGATGATGAAATCAAGCCTGCGGCACCCATGTCTTGAATCCCCACGAGTAGCTCCGAATGATTATGGATTAATTCCAAACACGCTTCCATCAGTTGTTTTTCAGCAAATGGATCTCCGACTTGGACCGCTGAACGTTGTGTTTCTTGTTCATCACTAAATTCAGTCGAAGCGAAAATAGCTCCTTGAATTCCATCACGTCCAGTTTTAGTTCCCACGTAGTAGATTGAGTTTCCTACACCAGCGGCCGCGCCCTTTTGTTGGTCGTTGATATCCAACAATCCAACACACATGGCGTTCATGACTGGGTTACTTTGATAAATTGCATCAAATGTCGTTTCTCCGCCTACCGTAGGGATTCCCATACAGTTTCCGTAATCGCCAATCCCAGCAACCGTTTGGTCTACTAGATATTTGGTATGAGCATCGTCTAATTCTCCAAAATGAAGACTATCCATTAAGGCCATTGGGCGAGCTCCCATTGAAAAAATATCGCGAATAATTCCACCAACACCGGTTGCAGCACCTTGATAAGGCTCAACTGCTGTAGGATGATTATGGCTTTCGGCTTTGAAAACTACTGCTTGACCATCGCCGATATCAACGATTCCAGCGCCTTCACACGGTCCTTGTAAGATTTGAGGCCCCGTCCTTGGAAATGTTAAAAGTGGCTTGGAATTTTTATA
>JALAGR010000213.1 GCA_022712335.1 Pediococcus sp.
ATTGGTATTATTGTATTTTTGGGCGTCGCTGTCCTATTTTCAAAAGACCGTAAACATATCAACTTGGCTTCAGTTGGTTTCATGGTGGTTATCAACATTCTGTTAGCTTGGTTCTTGGTTAACTCATCAGTTGGTATTAACGGAGTTAAGGCTGCTGCTGAAGGCTTCAAAGCTTTGGTTGATGTTTCTTACAAGGGTATTGAATTTGCGCTACCTGACTGGGTACACGTTAAATCAATGAACTTCGTTACAAGTGCATTGCTTCCAATCTTGATGATTGTTCCATTGTTTGATATTTTGACTTACATTGGTATCCTTCCATGGATCATCAAGTGGGTTGGTAAAGGTTTATCATTCATCACTCGCCAACCTAAGTTCGAATCATTCTTTGCCGTAGAAATGATGTTCTTAGGTAACACAGAAGCACTTGCTGTTTCAGGTTTGCAACTTCGTAACATGAAGTCACAACGTCTTGTTACAATTGCGATGATGTCAATGAGTTGTGTTACTGCATCAATCTTAGGTTCATACTTATTAATGATGCCAGGTGAATACATTATTGCCGCTGTTCCAATTAATATTGTTAACTCAATTATCGTTACAACAGTTTTAAATCCAGTTTCTGTAACACCAGAAGAAGATACAATCGCTAAGATCGGTGGAAGTGCTTCAAATGAAAGTACAGACACAATCGAATCAGGTTCTGAAAAAGTTGCTGAAGAAACAGTTAACCAAAAAACAGAACGCGAACCATTCTTCTCATTCTTGGGTGACTCAATCTTGGGCGCTGGTCGCTTGATTTTGATTATCACTGCTAATGTTATTGCATTCGTTGCTTTAGCTGCTTTGATCGATGCTCTTCTTGGCAAGATCAATCCTGCACTTTCATTGGAAAACATCCTTGGTTGTATCATGTTCCCATTTGCATGGTTACTAGGTTTCGACACAAGTCATGCTTTCCAAATGGCTCAATACATGGGTACAAAGTTAGTTACTAACGAATTTGTTGTTATGGGTGATGTTACTGGTAAGATGAAGGACTTTGCACCTCATTTCGCCGCAACATTGACTGTATTCTTAACTTCATTTGCTAACTTCTCAACAACTGGTATGATTATCGGTGCTTTCAAGGGTCTTGTTGGCCGTGAAGGTAACGACGCCATTTCTAAGAACGTTGGCTACATGCTACTTTCTGGTATTTTAGTATCATTACTATCTGCTGGATTTGTCGGCGTGTTCGTTTGGTAAGATTTCCGACTACCAATTAATTTGAATATGTAATAGAAAAGAATGGACGTAATGTGCATTCTTTTTTAGAATGGTAATGAGGACGCTTACATGAAAGCTGGAGGTAGAAAAATGACAACTAAAATTATTATGGATACAGACCCTGGGATTGATGATGCAGCTGCAATTTCTGTAGCAATCAATAATCCTGAAATTGAATTAGAACTAATTACGACCGTTGCTGGAAATGTCACGGTCGACAAGACAACTAAAAATGCGATGAAATTGGTGAAATTTTTCAATGCCGATATTCCAGTGGCAAGTGGGGCAGAACAACCCTTAATCAAACCATTCGAAGATGCAGCTCGTGTGCATGGTGAATCAGGAATGCCTGGGTATGACTTTGGAGATGAACCAACGGATATTCCAACTAATAATGCGGTTGAAGTACTTTATCAAACGATTATGGCAAATGATGAACCGATTGTTTTAGTTCCAACTGGTTCTTACACTAACATTGCGTTGCTTCTTACAGAACATCCTGATGTTAAAGCTAAAATCGAAAAAGTTGTTGCCATGGGTGGCGCAATCGGAATGGGAAATATGACTAGTGCTGCTGAGTTTAACGTCTTTACTGATCCGCATGCTGCTGAAATTTTATATAAGAGTGGTATTCCAGTTGTAATGGTGGGGCTAGATGTGACGATGAAGGCTCTTTTAACGCAATCAACGTTGGATACGATTAAAACCCTAGGTAAAGCCGGAGAAATGCTAGGAGCGATTTTTAGCCACTATTATGAAGGTAATGAAGGTGGTATTCCAATGCATGATGTTAATACTTTGGCATACTTGCTTAAACCCGAAATGTACAAAACGACACCGTATTGGATTGACGTTGTGACGGATGGCCCAGCAAATGGTGAAACCGTTGCTGATATTCGTGGTGCATATCATGATGGCAAGACAAATGCTGAAGTTTGTGTTGATATTGATGCAGAAGCCTTTAATGCATGGTTTATTGAAGAAGTTAAGAAAATGAACGCTTAAATTTAAGTAAAGCAAAAGCCACACGATGATTAACCCTTAGAATGTGCTAAGGAAATCATCATGTGGCTTTTTATTATGCTTTTAACTCGCGCTGGAGAAGAACTGCATCGCGCAATAACATTTTATTTTCATAAATATCTTTCGGATAGATTTCTTGATTTTGAAAATAATCGGTTAGGATGGTAGTACAACGGAATCCTAATTTTTGATACAAGTAGAGTTGTTTAAAACTCGTTGTCCCCGTTTTGATTGTTAGCGTCGTGAAATCAGGATCGTCGTTGAAATGGTCCACTACAAACTGAATTAAACGACTACCAAGGTATTGGTCCTGAAATTCAGGCTTAACCGCGACGTTCATAATTTCGACGGTCAAGGGTTCAGTGGGCATGACCACAATGATTCCTACGGGATGCTTTTGATCAGTCAATTCAAATGCGATGCTTCGGGACAAATATGTTGCAATGCTTTTAAGGGAGGGGTCAGCATCTAATAACAATTTGTAGTGTTCGGGTGTATAAGTGTTGATCTTTTGAATAACTAAAGTCAAAACTAAGTCCTCCTACTATGTAATATACCCACTTTAGACCATAAATATGTTGACAATATTGCCAAATCTTTACTAATTGGTTAAAGTGGAAATAGGATATGAAACAATTGATGTTTCACAAGGAGAACAGACATGAATCCAGAAGAATTTAAAAGTGCATTAGAAGCCAAAGGTTGGAAGCTTAGCGACCACCAAATGGCTCAATTTGCAACGTATTATAAAATGTTAGTTGAAACCAATGAACATGTTAATTTAACGGCAATTACTGAGGAAAACGAAGTGTACCTTAAGCATTTTTATGACTCAGTTACACCCTTATTAGAAGTACCAGAATATTTCAAAGAGGGTGCTGAATTATGTGATGTTGGTGCAGGAGCAGGGTTTCCATCATTACCAATGAAAATTCTTTTCCCTTCGTTAAAGGTTACAATTGTGGATTCTTTGAACAAACGGATCACCTTCCTTAAAGATTTGGTAGACCAATTAGGCTTAACAGACGTGGCTTTGGTGCACGATCGAGCAGAAACTTTTGGTGCAAAGAAGTCCGAATATCGTGAGAAATTTGAAATCGTAACAGCACGTGCTGTAGCGCGTTTAAGCGTCTTAAGCGAATTGTGTATTCCGTTGGTTAAACAAAACGGCTTTTTCGTAGCTTTGAAAGCAGCTAACACTGAACAAGAACTTGCAGATGGTAAAATGGCGGTTGCTACTTTAGGCGGTAAGTTGATTGTGGATAAAGACTTCGCCTTGCCAGTTGTTGGCGATGAACGTCATCTAGTAGTTGTTGAAAAGAAAAAGCAAACACCAAACAAATATCCACGCAAGCCCGGGACTCCCGGTAAAGATCCGATTGGCAAGAAATAGAAGGTTATCATCATGGATGAAAAAGAACTAAATGAACAACTCGGTATTCAAGCAGACGCGACATACCAAATGATCGACATTACTAAAATTTATCCTAATCCATTTCAGCCTCGCCACATTTTCGACGAAGATCGACTAAAGGAATTAGCCAAATCAATTCAAAAATCAGGAATTTATCAACCGCTGATTTTACGTCAACCGATTGCGGCGTTAGAACGGTATGAGATTATTGCTGGTGAACGACGTTATCGTGCTAGTATGTTAGCAGGTCTCACGCAGGTTCCAGCGATTATTCGTAATTTTACAGATGAAGCAACGATGGAAGCTGCGATTATTGAAAATCTACAACGCGAAGACCTTAGTCCACTTGAAGAAGCAGAAGCTTATCAAGCGATGATTAAGGAACTCGACTTAACACAGGCGCAAGTTTCCGAACGTCTGGGAAAAAGTCGACCATACATTGCTAATTATTTACGTTTGTTGGGGTTACCTACGGACGTTAAACTCATGTTGCAAGAAGGTCAGATCTCAATGGGACAGGCGCGAACGCTACTAGCAATTAAGCAGCCGCAAGAACTCGAAAGTCTCGCACAAAGAACGGTTGAAGAAGGTTTGACCGTGCGTCAGCTAGAAGAAATCGTGACGAAGTATAATTTAGATGAAGAAAAAGCTGCTACGCAAAAGCAAAAACGTAAGAATAAATCACCGTTTATTCGTGAGATTGAAAACCAACTCGGCGAGCGACTTGGTACTAGGGCGTTTGTGATTGCGAAGTCTAAGCAAAAGGGTAAAATTGAAATTAATTACGACTCTATCCAGGATTTAGATCGAATTTTAGATGTCTTGAATATTTCTTTAGATTAAGGAGAACTTTACAATGGA
>JALAGR010000214.1 GCA_022712335.1 Pediococcus sp.
AAGAAAAATTACCAGAAGCATTCGTGATTGCTGGTAACGTAGGAACTCCAGAAGGGGTTCGTGAACTTGAAAACGCGGGAGCTGATGCAACTAAAGTTGGTATCGGACCTGGTAAAGTATGTATTACAAAAATTAAAACTGGTTTTGGTACTGGCGGTTGGCAATTGTCTGCTCTCCGCTGGTGTGCCAAGGTGGCACGTAAGCCATTGATTGCTGATGGTGGGATTCGTACGCACGGTGATATCGCAAAATCAATTCGTTTCGGTGCAACAATGGTAATGATTGGTTCATTATTTGCTGGTCATATCGAATCACCAGGTGAAACAAAGGTTGAAGATGGTGTGAAGTACAAAGAATACTTTGGTAGCGCATCACAATATCAAAAGGGTGAAGCTAAAAACGTTGAAGGAAAGAAGATTTGGATTCACCAACGTGGACATCTACGTGATACACTCCAAGCCATGCGCGAAGATCTACAGTCATCAATCTCATACGCGGGTGGAAGAGATTTAGAAGCAATTCGTAAGGTTGATTACGTAATTGTGAAGAATTCGATTTTTAATGGAGATGTTATATAGATAGAGTGTGGAAAAAGTCGGTTTGACTTTGAGGATTAACGTAGTCCAGATATAAATCCGGGTTAGGGATTTGTGTCTGGACTGGGTTAACCGGAGAGGTCAGACTTTTGGAGCATGTTTCAAAACAGAGTGCGTAAAAAAATAGGTATCAGACTTTTTTGGTCTGATACCTATTTTTATTTAGCCCAATTTCCATCACGGAAAACTGGAAGAGATGAGCCGTCTGCTTTAATACCATCAATATTCATTTGATTGGAGCCCATCATGAAATCAACATGTGTTTGACTAACATTCATACCGAATTTTTGTAATTCGGCAGGACTCATTGAGCTACCATCTTTAATCGTGAATGGGTAAGCTTCGCCCAACGCCATATGGTCAGACGCATTTTCGTCAAAAAGGGTATTGAAGAAAATCGTATTAGATTGCGAAATGGGTGAATCATCAGGAACGAGTGAAATTTCGCCTAGTGATTTTGCTCCATCGTCAGTTTGAAGGAGGTGTAGGAGAACCTCTTCGCCACGTTCAGCAGCGGCTTTGATCACTTTACCATTTTCAAAAGCGAGATGAATTCCTTCAATGATTGTGCCACCATAACTGAGCGGTTTAGTGGAAGTTACTGTTCCATCGATTCGGCGGTTATCAGGTGCGGTGAAGACCTCTTCGGTAGGGATGTTGGCGACAAAAGTATTGCCAGCAGCATCGTCAGAATCAGCCGCCACCCAAATATGTCCATCAGGAAGTCCAACGGTTAAGTCGGTACCAGGTGCTTGATAATGTAGAGCGGAAAATGCCTGTTGATTAAGCCAATCCGCATGGTGTGAAAGATCAGCGATTTTATTCTTCCATGCTGCAATAGGATCCGGCTGGTCAACGAGGGTTGTTTTAAAAATCGCTTTCCAAAGTGCATCAACAGCATCGTTACCAGTCAATTCGGGAAAGACCAGTTCAGCCCATTTTAAATCAGCAGCTGCGACTACTAACCAGCTAATATCGTTATTGGTGGTTACTTGCATGATAGGACGCTTAGCTAGACCCTGAGCGGCTTGATAGGCGGCAATTCGTTTGCTAGGAACGTCAGCTAGCGCATTGGGATCATCGCTGATTAAGCTAATGCGCGAAACACGTTGATCTGCTAAAAATTGCCACTTTTCTTTTTCATATTCGAATACTTTACCAATGCGTTCTTCAGTAGCATTGAGTAAAAATTGACGAGTCGTTTCAATATCATTCCATTCTAAAATTACATCTGCGGCGCCTAAAGCGTAAGCCTCTGCTGTAATTAAATTAGCTAAATGTTTTTGAGTGACTGAAGCATATAAAACGATGGTTTGTCCTTTTTGGACATTCACGTCAACGTTCGTAATTAATTGAGCGTATTTTTTTAAGTTCTGTTCGAGTTCGACGTTATTCATGTTAGAAAAACCTCCTCATTTTTTTACTATCCTAGCATATTTTGTGAAAGAATGCTGATATAATAATCTTAGAAGTCGGAGGGTGATTATAAGATGAAAAAAATTAGAGTAATGAGTATTTTCGGTACACGTCCAGAAGCTATCAAGATGGCACCAGTCGTAAAGGCGATGAAAAATGATGATCGTTTTGAACCAATCACAGTTGTGACTGGACAGCACCGTGAAATGTTGGATCAGGTTTTGCAAATTTTTCAAATTAAACCAGATTACGATTTGAATATCATGGAAAAAAGTCAAACTTTAAGTAGTATTACAAGTAAGGTATTGTCAGGGATGGATGAAATTTTAAATAACGATCGTCCAGACTTGATTTTAGTTCATGGGGATACCACCACCACATTTTCTGCAGGGTTGAGCGCTTTTTACCACCAAATTCCAGTTGGACACGTGGAAGCTGGTCTCAGAACCTGGAATAAGTATTCACCATTTCCAGAAGAAATGAATCGGCAAATGACCGATGTTTTGACAGACCTTTACTTTGCACCAACCACTACTAGTCAATCTAATTTGCTTCAAGAAAATCATCCTCAAAATCAAATCTTCATTACTGGAAATACAGCGATCGATGCTTTGCACGATACTGTTCGAGAAGATTACCAAAACGCAGTTCTTGATGAAATTGATGCTAATCATCGGATTATTCTAGTAACAATGCATCGTCGCGAAAACCAAGGCGAACCAATGCAACGGGTATTCAAAGCTATTCGTCAGGTTGTGGATGAAACTCCAGACGTTGAAGTGATTTTCCCTGTTCATTTAAATCCCAAGGTTCAACAAATGGCAGAAGAAGAACTCGGCAATGACGCACGCATCAAGTTGATTGCACCTTTAGATGTGCTCGATTTCCATAATATTGCAGCTCGCAGTTATTTGATCATGACGGACTCTGGTGGGGTACAAGAAGAAGCTCCATCGTTGGGTAAGCCGGTATTGGTATTGCGGGATACGACGGAACGTCCTGAAGGTGTCGATGCAGGAACACTGAAATTAGTTGGAACGGATCCTGAAGAAGTCAAAAAACAAATGACGCTGTTAATTAAGGATGCCGACGCCTATAACCAAATGGCACAGGCTAAAAACCCATACGGTGACGGTACTGCATCACAACAAATTTTAGATGCAATCGCCAACTGGAAGAATAACTGATAATTAAATAAGTTTTCGTTATAATAAAGGAGCTGTGACTCAGGTGTGGATAACTCGGTTAAGGGTTATCGGCCAGAAGTCACAGCTCCATTTATATTGGTAATAGCTATTGGGCATTAAATTTATCCACAAGGCTACTTGCAAAATTATCTAAATTATCTAAATCCTCTTGGGATTCGGGTGCAAGATTTATTTTAATATCTTCTGCACCTTTGATAGCATGAGCATTCGACATTGCTTCGCTAAACTTATCAACAGCTAGACAATAATACTCTGCATAAAATGTATCTCCAGAACCCGCAACCCCGAAGACTTTTCCAGAAAGGTCAAGTTCAGCGAGATCTTCGAAGAAATCCATCCCTTCTTCTGGGAGAGCACCTTCGTCGTAAGTGTAGGGGACAATTACGTTAATATCATAATCTTTTAATTCTGAAGCGTCAGTTTGAGAGATTTCGGTTTCGTCAACTTCGACACCGAGATCTTCGAGTGCTTCAGTAATAATGTCTGCGCAATCTTCATTGTTACCAGTGATGGTTGCGAAAACAACTTTAGCAGTTGGCATATTTGAATATCCTTCTTTCAAATGAATTCTTATCAAAGTATAGCAAAAAAGGAGCTGTTTAACATTAATTCAGAAGAAACTAAAAAAATTACCATGATTACTGCTCAAAAAAAAGCAGGACGATATAATGTTTTTCTTAATGGCGAATATGCTTTTCCAATCAGTGAAGAAACCTTTATTCATTTCCGATTGAGTAAAGGGATGGAAATTACTGGAACATTGCTTGAAGAAATTGGTGACTACGAAACGAGCGCAGAAGCTTACAACAAGGCACTCGGATTTTTGACTGGTCAACTTCGAACTCAAGATGAAGTCGCTAAAAAGTTATTGAAATTAGAGTTTCCAGAAGAAGTCGTGGGCCAAGTCTTGGCTAAACTGGCAGATTTGAATTTGTTAGATGATGCAGAATATGCGAGAAGCTATGTACGTACGATGATGAAAACAGGGGATAAAGGACCACGCTACATTATCAATCATTTACGGCAAAAAGGTGTATATGAAAATGATATCCAAGCCGGACTACAGCTTTTCAAAGAAGAGGACCAAGTCGAACTGGCTACACAAGTTGGAAACAAAATTCAAAAGCGCCAGAGTAACACTTCGATTAAGCAACAAAAACTTAAAGTGCGTCAAAATCTAATGAATAAAGGTTTCAATAGTGGAACCATTGACTTAGCATTCCAGGAAATTGATTTTAGTGTTGATGAAGAGGCTGAATACGAAAAGTTAGTCAAATTGGGTGAACGATTAATTCGAAAGCATGCTAGCTTACCATCCTATAGTAAAAAGGCCAAAATTAAACAAGCCCTGTACAATAAGGGCTTTGAAATCGACCTGATTGAGCGCTTTATGAATGAAAATGAACTTTAGAATTGTATAGGAAAGATTAAAGCATAGTGCAAATTTAAATGCTATTTTGTTATAATTGAAGAGAAATTCAAAGCTTTCAGCTATAGAAAGTGGGCTTATGCTATGTCTCAGTACTCAGAAGGACCAAAAGAGGGCGAGTATATTGCGATAAAAAGCTATAAGCATGATGGGAGTTTGCATCGGACTTGGCGTGAGACGATGGTTCTAAAAAATACCGAAGACGAATTCATCGGTTGTAATGATCATACGGTCGTAATCGAAGATGATGGTCGTCGTTGGGTAACAAGAGAACCCGCGCTAGTCTACTTTAATAAACATACGTGGTTCAACGTGGTGACAATGATTCGCGACAATGGGGTTTCTTACTATTGTAATATTGCGTCACCTTTTGTCTTGGATCGCGAAGCCTTAAAATATGTTGATTATGACTTGGACATAAAGGTTTTTCCAAATGGTGAGCGACGCCTACTTGATATGGACGAATTTGAGCAATTCAGTAAAAAATGGCATTATCCACAGGATACCATCAGGATTTTGTTAGATAGCGTTAAGGAATTAACAGGTTGGATTGATGAAAAACGTGGGCCATTTTCGGTCGAGTTTATTAATATTTGGTACAAACGTTATCTAAATATAGCGGAGCGAAATACTCGATAAAAAAGGAGGTGTGCATAACACTTCCTTTTTGTTTAAAAAATACTAGAATTAGGTTGAACAATATAATGCAAGGAGTCCATTATGTTTGAAAAATTTAGAAAAACGCCATTGATGTATTGGTCATTAGAGCTGCTGATCGTGGCGACCTTAGTTTGGGTCTGCACGAAAATCGACTTTTTATTTTCGCCGATTGGGACATTTATCAGTACCGTCTTCATGCCATTGATTTTGGCTACCTTTTTGTACTACGTGCTCAATCCATTGGTAAAGTTAATTACCAAAATTCACTATAAGAAGTTTAAAGTTTCAAGAACGTTAGCCGTGGTAATTGTTTTTATTCTATTTCTTTCCTTGATTATTTGGGGGATTAGCTCGTTTTTACCAAGCTTGGTAGAACAGGTTTCTCAAATGTTGGGAAACTTACCGCATATTATTAGAAAGCTTCAAAAAACAGTGCCACAAATGTTACAGCATTCATGGTTAAGGAAAATTGATTTTGCACCATATATCAAGAATGTTAATAGTCAGATTGGAAATTATGCCGAGGGCTTGTTAGCAGGGATGACGCTTCGAATTGGAAACGTGATTTCAGCAGTAACCAACGTGACTGTAATCGTGATTACTGTGCCAATCATCTTGTTCTACATGCTCAAAGATGGTTATAAATTAATTCCAACGGTTGCCAAGGTTGTGCCACACCATAATCGTAAGAACGTAGTTAACCTGTTCGATACAATGAGCAGTACACTATCTTCATATATTTCTGGGCAAGTGATTGAATGCCTATTTGTTGGAACCTTCACGATTATTGGCTACATGATTATTCAACAACCATACGGATTACTTCTAGGTGTGATTGCCGGAGTCTGCAATATTATCCCGTATGTTGGTCCATATTTTGGAATTTTCCCTTCGTTGTTAGTAGCAATCGCTCAATCACCAGCACAAGTATTTTCAGTTATTATCGTAGTTTTGATTGTTCAACAAGTTGATGGAAACTTCATTTATCCAAATGTGATTGGAAAGTCACTTCAAATCCATCCGTTGACGATTATTATTTTATTATTGGTTGCTGGAAAGATTGCCGGTATTTTAGGGATGATCCTTGCAGTGCCTACGTACGCGATTGTTAAGGTATTAATCAACTTCCTTCATCATATTTGGAAGCTGGATCAAGAAACAATTGAAGAAAAAATTAAGCCTCAAAAATAGCTAATAAATTGGTAGATATAATGGTAATATGGTAATATCAACAAGTTAGATAATTTAATTCAAGGAGAATGAAATCTTGACAAGAGTAATTACTTACGGAACGTTTGACCTACTACATAAGGGTCATATCCGTCTTCTCAAACGTGCTAAGGCACTCGGAGATCACTTAACTGTTTGTGTTTCAACTGATGAATTTAACGCCATTAAGGGCAAAAAAGCATATACTTCTTTTGAAGATCGTAAATATATCTTGGAAGCAATCAAGTATGTTGATGAAGTTATCCCAGAATGTGAATGGGACCAAAAGATTAAAGACGTTCAAGACCATAACATCGACATTTTTGTTATGGGTGACGACTGGGAAGGTCAATTTGACTTCTTGAAGGACTATTGTAAAGTCGTTTACTTACCCCGTACAGCAGGTATTTCAACAACAAAGATTAAAAAAGACTTGGGACTAGGCGATTACAAAAAAGACTAGGACTACAAACTAAGATTGGGATGTCTAGACGATTCCAATCTTATTTTTTAGAGAGAAAGGAACTAATATGAATCAAACAGATTTAAAAAATGCGGTAGAAAGTCGCCGCACGTTTGCCATCATTTCTCATCCGGATGCTGGTAAAACAACTATTACAGAACAACTTTTACTTTTTGGTGGTGTTGTTCGTGAAGCTGGAACGGTTAAAGCCCGTAAGTCCGGGAACTACGCTAAGTCCGATTGGATGGAAATCGAAAAGAAACGTGGGATTTCCGTTACTAGTTCGGTAATGCAATTTGATTATGCTGGTAAAAGAATCAATATTTTGGATACTCCAGGGCATGAAGATTTCTCTGAAGATACATATCGGACATTAATGGCAGTTGATTCAGCGGTCATGGTAATTGATTCGGCAAAAGGGATCGAACCTCAAACTAAAAAGCTTTTCCAAATTTGTAAGATGCGTGGTATTCCAATTTTTACCTTCATGAATAAGCTGGACCGTGATGGACGCGAACCATTGGAATTAGTTAATGAACTAGAAGAAGTTTTGGGTGTGGAAGCATATCCAATGAACTGGCCAATCGGAATGGGTAAGGGACTTGCTGGATTATATGATATTTACAATAATCGCATCGAACTCCACACTGATGAACCAGAATTTTTAGAGTTGAATGAAGATGGTGAACTTAAAGAAAGCAACCCCATCGAAGAAGAAAGTATTTTCCAAGATGCGATGATGGAAGTTTCTTTAATGAAGGAAGCTGGAAATCAATTTGATGAAGATAAAATTGCTACTGGAGATTTAACTCCCGTATTCTTCGGATCAGCTTTGACTAACTTCGGGGTAAAAACTTTCTTAGATGCATACCTCAACTATGCACCAGCACCAACTCCACACAAAGACGAAGCGGGTGAAGAAATTCAACCTACTGAAGAAGAATTTTCTGGATTTGTCTTTAAAATTCAAGCTAATATGAATCCCAATCATCGTGACCGAATTGCCTTTTTACGAATCTGTTCAGGTGAATTTGATCGTGGGATGGATGTTACTTTAAACCGAACGGGTAAGACTTTACGTCTTTCAAATTCAACGCAATTTATGGCTGATACACGTGAAAACGTTGAAACAGCTGTTGCTGGTGATATTATTGGTCTTTACGATACAGGAAACTTCCAAATTGGTGACACGATTTACGCTGGTAAACACGCTGTTCAATTTGAAAAGTTACCACAATTTACACCAGAATTATTTATGCAAGTTTCAGCTAAAAACGTGATGAAACAAAAGTCCTTCCATAAAGGAATCAAGCAGTTGGTTCAAGAAGGTGCCGTACAGCTTTATACGAATTACACGACGGGAGACTATATTCTGGGTGCCGTTGGTCAACTTCAATTTGAAGTTTTCCAATTCCGGATGCAAAATGAATATAATTCAGAAGTTGTTATGCAACCAATGGGGAAGAAGACTGCACGTTGGATCGACCCAGAACAATTGGATGAAAAGATGTCTTCTTCGCGTAACCTATTGGTTAAAGATCGTTATGGACAGCCATTGTTCCTATTTGAAAACCAATTTGCTGAACGTTGGTTTGCTGGTAAATATCCAGACGTTAAACTAACGGCCAAACTTTAAAACCTAAATCTTTCTAAAATAACACGGTGAACCGGGTTAAATTTTTAGATTTTAATATATAATGGTTAAGTTGCATTAAGAAATATCATGTGGAGGAACGATAGCATGAATCGTTTATGGGGTAAATTTCGACAGGGACTAAACACGAAGTTTGGTTTCTTCATGCTAATTACAGGTTTATTTTGGATTAAATCGTACATAGCATATCAAACAAAATTCACGTTGGGTGTCCAAGGTGGCATGCAAGAGTTGATTTTAGCCATCAGCCCGCTGGGTTTTGCAATACTTTTATTTGGGATTGGATTGTACATCCGCGGTAAGTGGGCATATTGGTACATGATCGTCATGGATGCTATCCTTTCAACTTGGCTTTTTGCCAATATTCTTTATTATCGTGAGTTTTCAGATTTTATTACCTTTAACTTGATTAAGGGTTCAGGAGCTGCATCAGATAATTTAGGAAAGAGTTTAATGGGAATCTTACGCACAACTGATTTCTTAGTATTCGTTGATGTAGTATTTGTAATTGCTATTTTAATTTTTGGATTCGCTAAGATCGATAAGACGAAGTTCAAGTTGATGAATTCATTTGCAGTGACAGTACTATCAATTGGTGTTTTGGCAGCTAACTTAGCATTGGCGTATTCGAATCGTTCAGGTCTATTGACTAGAACTTTTGATAACAACTACATTGTTAAGTACCTTGGACTTCAAAGTTTTACATTGTATGACGGAGTCAAGACCGTTCAAAACAGTAATAAGAAAAAAGAAGCTAAGAGTTCTCAATTAGATCCAATCAAGAAATTTATTAAAGAAAATAATGTTCCAGCTAACGTGGAATACAAAGGTGTTGCTAAAGGCAAGAACGTGATTATTATTCACCTTGAAAGTCTTCAACAATTTGTTATTAATAAAAAATGGAAGGGCAAAGAAATTACGCCTAACATTAACAAGTTCTATAATGACAAAAACACCTTAGCCTATGACAACTTCTTTAATCAAGTTGGGCAAGGTAAAACGGCTGATGCTGAAATGATGTTGGAAAATTCCTTATTTGGTCTAGCTGAAGGTTCAGCGATGGTCACTGATGGAACAACCAATACATTCCAAGCTATGCCAGCGTTGATGGAACAAAATGGATATTCTACAGCAGCGTTCCATGGGGATGTTTCAAG
This sequence comes from Pediococcus sp., assembly GCA_022712335.1. Taxonomy (GTDB): domain Bacteria; phylum Bacillota; class Bacilli; order Lactobacillales; family Lactobacillaceae; genus Pediococcus. The sequence goes on from JALAGR010000214.1 coordinate 9,793, forward strand.
TTTCTGGAACCGCGATAATGCTTATAAATCATTTGGTTATCAATACTTCTTTAGTAAGCAATATTACACATTGAAGAAGGGTTACGTTAGCGGATATGGAATGAAGGATAAGCTTTTCTTACAACAATCTGCTAAGTACCTTGAACAGCTACCACAACCGTTCTACGCTAAATTGATTACGGTATCTAATCATTACCCATACGGAATCGAAAAGAAGAATGTTTCAATTGACGAATGGGATACAGGTGATTCGACCGTTGATCCTTATGTTCAAACTGCTCATTATCTCGATCAATCAATCGGTGAATTGCTGAGCTATTTGAAGAAGTCGGGATTATACAATAAGAGTACAATCATGATGTATGGTGATCACTATGGTATTTCAAACAACCATAAACCTGCGATTGCTAAGATCTTAGGCTTAAAGGGTGTTACCAATTACGATCTAGCCATGTTCCAAAAGGTTCCATTTATGATTCATTCACCAGGTTTAAAGGGTGGTGTTAACCACAACTATAGTGGTGAAATTGACGTGATGCCAACGATGTTGAATCTATTGGGAATCAAGACAACGGGCGCTTATCAATTTGGACATGATATTAATTCGAAACAATTCAACCAAATTGTAGCATTCCGAAATGGCGACTTTGTTTCTAAGAAGTATACGAAGTACGGTGGGGACCTTTACCTCACAGCAACTGGTGAACAAGTTACTGACGAAACAACGGCACAGAAAAAAGAAGTCAAAAAGATTCAAGATTACGTTAATAAAGAACTCGAATATTCGGATAAAATTATTAATGGGGATCTCTTGCGATTCGCCAAGATGGACTGGTTTAAGAAAGTTAATAAGTCTGACTATAGCTACAATATGAAGTCTGCATTGAAGCAACTTGATGAAGCTCAAAGTTCTAAGACAAGTTTGATTGAGCAAAATGATGGAAAATCAACTCTTGATGATTACGTCACGGATGCTCCTGAGCTCGAAAGCAATGCTGATAAAGCATCTAGCTCAAGTAGTAGTTCTTCGGACAGTTCAAATTCGAAGTCTTCAAGTAGTGATTCAAGCAGCAGCTCAAGTTCATCATCTGAAAGCAAGTAACTTAAAGACTGAGAGAGACCTTTAGGGGGACTTCTCAGTCTTTTTTGATAAGAGAGGAAGAGATTATATGGCAAGTCATTTGGTAATCTTACTATTAGTAGGGCTAATGGCAGGAATTTTTGGAGCTATTTTAGGGATCGGTGGAGGAATGATTATCACTCCTGTTCTAACGGTAGCCATGGGATTAGATATTAAATATGCAATTGGTGCCAGCATTATTGCTGTTATCGCAACCAGCTCTGGCGCAACTATTGCATATTTGAAGGACGAAATGTTAAACCTCCGGGTGGCAATGTTCCTAGAAATTGCGACAACTGTTGGAGCAATCGTCGGGGCAATCATGACGGGGATTTTTAATTCCACGGACCTCTTTGTGCTGTTCGGTTCATTCTTAGTATTTTCTTCATGGAATATGTTCCGCAAGCTTCGTCGAGGTGGTAGTGAAGAAGGTAGTACTAAAAATGACCGCTTAGCAAATAAGTTGAACTTAAATGGTAACTACTACGATAAAGCACTTAAGAAAAATGTGGACTACCAAGTTGAAAATGTTCCTGGTGGTTCAGCAGTGATGTTTGGTGCAGGACTTGCGAGTGGGCTACTTGGAATTGGTAGTGGTGCTTTTAAAGTTATGGCAATGGATAATATTATGAAAATGCCACTCAAGCCATCAAGTGCAACAAGTAACTTGATGATGGGGGTAACGGCAGCAGCTAGTGCAATGGTCTACTTCTTTAACGGCTCAATTCATGCAGATATTGCCGGACCTTTGGCAATCGGAATTTTATTTGGCGCGCAACTAGGAAGTCGTATTATGCAACGTCTTCAACCACGTTGGATTCGAATGATTTTCATTCCCGTTCTTTTATATATGGGATTGCAAATGATTCTTAAAGGATTTGGGGTGAATATCTAATGGATGCTAAAAAACAAGAAATGCAACACGTTGAATTGGTAATTGGGCGAGTGCTCCAAGTGGGAGTATACATCTCGGCTTTTGTGATTCTTTTAGGAATTGGATTATGGTTGTTTAAAAATGGTTCAGGTTATCCTGGAGTATTACCAACGCGGATCACACCCATTTTCCAAGGTGTCCTAGATCTTAAACCATACGCAGTTTTAATGTTTGGAATTTTCCTACTAATATTAACGCCCGTTTTACGAGTGATTGTTTCCATCTATGCTTTTGCTAAAGAAGGCGATCGTTTGTACGTGATCATTACGGTCATTGTATTGGTGATTTTACTAATTGGTATGGCAATCGGTTATGCGGGATAAAAAAATAGGTTAGGTAAACCACCATGGTGGTTTATCTAACCTATTTTTGTTAATTAATCTTTTTTAGGGGCACTGGTAATTTCAATTTGATCGTCCTTGATCTTAGCATTGAGTTGCTTTTCAGTAGGATGATCGAGGTAGAAGTCAGCGATGCGATCTTCGATTTGTTCTTGGATAACTCGACGTAAAGGACGAGCACCCATCTTAGGATCATAGCCTAAATCTACCAAACGTTCCTCAACTGCTTTGGTTACATCAACGTGTAATTCTTGCGTTGCTAACATACTATTAACGTCATCAATCATCAAGTCAACAATATGCATCAAGTTTTCCTTGGTTAATGCTTGGAATTCAACGATGTCATCGAAACGATTCAAGAATTCTGGTTTGAAGTAGTTTCCGAGTTTATCGATTACAGAATGAGTCTTGCCTTGTGCAGCGGCTCCGAATCCAACATCAGCTTGGACGTCACCAGTTCCAGCGTTAGAAGTCATGATAATAATAGTATCTTTAAAGCTGACCGTGCGACCTTGTGAATCAGTCAAACGTCCATCATCCAAGATTTGCAAGAACATATGCATAACATCTGGATGAGCTTTTTCAACTTCATCAAGTAAAATTAAGCTGTAAGGATGACGACGAACTTGCTCAGTTAATTGTCCAGCTTCTTCGTAACCTACATACCCTGGAGGTGAACCAATCAATTTTGAAATTGAATGAGGTTCCATGTATTCACTCATATCGAAACGAATCATTGAGTCTTTGGAACCAAATAGTTGGACAGCAAGTTGCTTAGCCAACTCCGTTTTACCAACCCCAGTAGGACCAACAAATAGGAAAGAACCGATTGGACGACCAGTTCCGTTGAGACCGATCCGATTACGACGAATAGCGCGTGAAATCTTATCGACCGCCTCGTCTTGACCAATAACATGACTCTTCAAATTCTCAGAAAGATTTTGAAGTTGTTCTTGCTCTTGCTTTTGAAGGTCGCCAACAGGAATATCGGTCTTAGTTTCGATGATTTTTTCCATATCTTTTTCAGTTACCGTTGGTTGATCTTCGCTACTGGAAGCTCCATCCTTGTTCTTTTCGAGCTTAGAAACTTGATCACGGTAGTAAGCTGCCTTTTCGTAATCTTCAGATTGAAGTGCAGCTTTCTTTTGAGATTCTGCTTCATCGATTTTCTTTTGAATGGTTTCAGGATCTGCAATGTTAATAGTAAGATTCTTCTTTGAACCAGCTTCATCTAGTAAATCGATTGCCTTATCTGGTAAGAAACGATCTTGAATGTAGCGTTTAGATAGTTTTACCGCAGCTTCGATAGCATCATCAGTGTAGTGCACATGATGGTAATCTTCATATTTCTTCTGGATACCTTTTAGAATCTTGATGGATTCTTCTTCACTAGGTTCATCTACTTGAACAGGTTGTAGACGACGAGCAAGGGCAGCATCCTTTTCGATGTCACGGAATTCCTTTAAAGTTGTAGCACCGACTAGTTGGAAGTCGCCACGAGCTAATGCAGGTTTAAGAACATTGCCGGCGTCCATGCCACCTTCGGCATTACCAGCGCCGACGATTTCATGAATTTCATCAATGAAGACGACCATATCCTTATTGGATTGAACTTCCTTCATTAGTTGTTGCATACGTTGTTCGAATTGACCGCGAATCCCAGTTCCTTGTACTAATGAAACAACGTCCAAACGAACGATTTGTTTATTAACTAGTTTTTGAGGAACGGAACCTTCTACGATACGTTGAGCCAAACCTTCGACAACTGCAGTTTTACCAACCCCAGCTTCACCAATTAAAACTGGGTTATTTTTAGTACGACGATTTAGAATTTCGATGACACGTTCAATTTCAGCATCGCGGCCGATAACAGGATCAATTTTACCTTGTTTAGCTAAATCAGTAAGGTTCAAGCCATATTGACTTAGCAATGATCCGCCATTACCACGGTTGTTAGGGTTGCCACCCGAGCCATTTCCGCCTCCTGGTTGAGTAGGGGGAACTTGTTGTCCATAAAGGTCTTCGGGTTGACCAACGTTACCGCCTTGCATTGCACGGAAAATATCATCTAAATTTCCAAATCCAAATGGATCTTGTGCCATACGAGCGCCTCCGTTTCTATTAATATTGTTATTTCGTTGATTTTTTAAAAGTTGATAGCAATTTTGACACAGATTAACTTCTGCACGCTGACCATTCACATTAGTATAAAGGTGAATGCTTGCTTCGTTTTTTTGACAGTTTTGACAAAGCATATGCTGTCTCCCTTCTTTTAAAATATGAATCGATTAATTAGTCAAAAATTGTTTGACCAATATTGACCATACCTAAATTATACACACTCTATTTCAGAGTGCAAGTAGTTTGATTTGAAAGATATATACAT
>JALAGR010000215.1 GCA_022712335.1 Pediococcus sp.
ATTCATTATCTAATGGTATTTAGATAGTGAATCCTATTGGATTATTATTAGTTTTTATCCATCGCATGACCGCCGAAACCATTACGTAAAGCTGAAACAACTTTACCGTTAAATGTGTCATCTTGCATTGAGCGGAAACGTGTCATAACAGAAGCAGAAATTACAGGGGTAGGAACGCCATGATCCAGTGCATCTTCAACAGTCCACTGACCTTCACCATTAGAATGCATACGACCTTTGATCTGGTCTAAGTTAGGATCAGTCTTGAAGGCATCTTCAGCTAATTCCATCAGCCAACTACGAACTACTGAGCCATTATTCCAAACCTTTGCCACAGCTTCGTTATCATATTCAAAATCTGAAGCTTGCAACACTTCGAAACCTTCACCGATGGCTTCCATCATACCGTATTCGATACCGTTATGTACCATCTTTAAGTAGTGGCCTGAACCGGCTTTACCAGTGTATAGGTAACCGTCTTTTTGAGAAATATCTTCAAAGAGTGGGCGGATAGTTTCGAAAACTTCAGGTTCATCTCCACCAATCATGAAGTTCCCACCATTCAAAGCGCCACGCCAACCACCTGAAGAACCACAGTCAAAGTAGTGAATTCCTTTTTCAGTTAGCAAGCGATTGTGACGGAGGGAGTCCTTCCAGAAAGTATTTCCACCATCGATTACAATATCATCACTTTCTAAAATGTTAGATAGATTTTCAATGGTGATATCAGTAGGTTTACCAGCCGGAACCATTACCCAGACAATTTTAGGACTTGGTAATTGGCTTGCCATCTCTTCAAGAGTAGAAGCAGGGGATATTCCAAGCTCAGCAGCTTTTTGAACTAATTTTTGATCTAAATCAAAGCCAACCACTTCGTTTTTGTGACGTAGCATATTTTGTGCAAGATTAATACCCATTTTTCCTAATCCAATTAAACCTAATTTCATCTTTCATAACCTCCAATTTAAAACTGATATATCAGTATTCGTGATAATGATACCGTTTTCACTGAAAGTTGTCAAGATTTGATTGAAAATTAGGGTGATTTAGGGTGATTTGATATATCACTTTGAAGTTTTTAATAAATATCTCCATTGCCTCGACACAAAATCTATACTAAACTGACAGTGTTTATGATAACGTTTCCAAAGAGAGCGAAGGAGATAGTGTCGATGATTAAAGAGGATGTTATTGAAATACTACGAAATGAAACATCAGGTAAAGATTGGCAAAATAATAAGGTGACGGCGGATGGGCTGTGTCAGCAACTAGGAGTGCGACGGAATACAATTAGTGCCTATTTAAATGAGCTTTGTAAAGATGGCCAAGCAATCAAAATTAATTCACGTCCGGTGCTTTTTTGGGATAAGAAACAATTGGAAGAGCGTTACGGAACCGAACTAACAGATAATGAATTTACTAGCTTGGAGGAATTAATTGCACAGTTAAAGTTCAAAAAACTAACAAGCCCTTTCGATGGCGTAATAGGATCCCAAGGTTCATTGTATACACCGATTGAACGGCTGAAAGCGGCAGCTGGGTACCCTGGAATTGGGTTGCCTGTATTAATTACGGGGTCAACCGGGACGGGGAAATCCTTTTTAGCTAAAGTGTTTTATCAGTATTGCGTTGCGCAGGGGTTTCTAGAAGAAAGTGCTAATTTTGTGCATTTGAACTGTGCAGAATACGCTGATAATCCAGAATTGCTTGCCAGTAATTTATTTGGTTATCGAAAGGGCGCATTTACCGGAGCCAGTGAAGATAGCAAGGGACTATTTGATGAGGCAGATGGAGGAATGCTATTTTTAGATGAAATTCATCGGTTAGATGCCAAGGGACAAGAAAAGTTATTCAATTATTTAGACAACGGAATGATTACACCTCTTGGAGAAACTAAAAAAGCCCATGCCGTGAAGGTGCGGTTGGTTTTCGCAACGACAGAAGATATTCAGAGTCATTTTTTGGATACATTTATTCGTCGAATTCCAATCCAAATCGAAATTCCTGAATTAAATGATCGTCCCCGTCAAGAACGGGAGAATTTGGTTAAATCTTTTTATTTAACCCAAGCACAAAAAGTAGAGCGAAACATTCAAGTTAATACTTCAGTTTTGAATATTTTAAGTTCGGGAAGTTATTTGGGGAATGTTGGTCAACTAAAAAATACTGTCTTAATTTTGGTTGCCAATAGTCTGCAACGTACTGAAAATGGGGATGCAATTGAGATACTGCTTTCAGACGTTCCTAAGACAGTAATTGATCATAATATTAAAAATTCTAATTTACTTTCCTTTAGTGATCAATTCGTAAGTGTTTTACCACAAATGACGATTGATGATTTGATTTCACAATCACAAGCTTATACGGATGAGATTAAAAGAGTTGTTTTAAAAATTATTAAGCAATATCAGAAGTATCCTAGAACAACGTTTGTTAATAATGCAATTGATGAAATTAATCAATTGTGTGATTATTTGATTTGGCAAATTACAAGTTTAATCCGAACAAACCCGGAATCTTTCAATGGCAGTCTGTTGATGATGTATTTTTAATGGTCGTTGATTAATTAGTTCAAGTGCTGCTAGGATCTCATCAGTCGTTACTTGGCTAAAATTGGTCTTTTTCGGGAAGAACCAGCGTAACCGTCTATTAAAATATTCATTGGAACCTCGCTCCCATGGTGAATATGGATGGCAAAAATAAACTTTGATCTGATAATCCTGTTCTAAGGCCTGATAATTGGCAAACTCTTTACCATGATCAACAGTAATGGATTTTACTTGGGGACCGAAGGCCCCCATAAACTTGCCAAAGGCGGTGTTTAGAGCCTTAGCCGTTCTATTAGGGGCTTTGATGGCCCATAGAAGTCGGGTCTTACGTTCTACGAATGTAACCAGACATGATCGTGACTCACCTCGACTAGAAAGCACCGTATCTACTTCCCAATGACCAAAAGCTAACCGTTGATTAACAGTTGTTGGCCGTTGTTCGATGGAAGTCCCACTTGTAAATTTCCCACGATTTTCGCTCACTCGGTGCTGGCGGACATTCCGATTGGGTAGATCAGTCAATTTGAAGGGGAGCCAGCCACGATTAAGCCAATTATAAATTGACGCAGTGCTCAAGTTATAAGCGGCCGCAATGGTTTCTGGTGACCAGGTTAATCGTAAGTGATTGGTAATTAAAGTCGCTAATGCTGCCGTCAGCATCGAACGACGACCGCAATTCCGCCTTTTGCGATCTGCATCTTGCTGAGCTAATTCTGGATCATAAGGTTTAACCCGGTCCAACTCATAGCTAATCGTAGCTTTGGCGACGCCTAAGGCGTCAGCCATTACTTGGTAAGATTTATTCCCCTCATTGACCAGTTGTGCTAGTGCGCCACGTTGAAAACGTGATAAAGTAGATGTACCCAAAGTAATCACTCCCTATATTGGTTGGAATTGGCTACTACCATTGTAAGTGATTGCTTTGGGCTTTTTAATTTCTGTTCGGATTAATTATAG
>JALAGR010000216.1 GCA_022712335.1 Pediococcus sp.
CTAAATTTAATAAAAAAGAATCTAAATAAATTTAGATTCTTTTAAAATTCAGTTTAATGTTGGCGTTGATGACGTCCTCCTGTTGAAGGAGAAACAAAACTTGCAATCCAGTCATATAACAATTGATAGAGCAATAAAGCTACCCAAAGCCATACAATTCCCAAAGCAACTGCTGTAATTGTGTCAGTTAGGTAATGGGCTCCCATATAGATTCGTGACCACATTACCAATACTTGCCATAAAACCAGGCCTCTAAAAGCCCAGCTACGTGCTGAACCAAATTGCATTGGACGAACAAAGTATAGATAAATGAACGCTAATACCAAGAATGTTTCAAAAGTATGTCCACTAGGCATGCTAAATCCGGTTTCTGGAATAATTTGGTTGATTGTTGGACGTGCACGCTGAACAAACTCTTTTAGTAAGTATGCCACCACTGCTCCGCCAAACATTGTACAAACCACCCAAATTGCATCCACACGCTGACGATCTTTAAACCATAAATACACTGCAATAATAATTGCGTAGATTAATCCCAGCTTCGTATCTGCAATCATCGTAATTAATCGCATGATTGGTTCAAGAAATGAAAACATGGTTCCTTGAACAATGCTACTAAACAACTGGTCAAAGAATTGCATAAATGTATTTTGCATCTTAGCACCCAGTGCAAGTAAAACAACAATAATCGCTGATACAATCACATACCCTTTAGGCACATTATCCGTATCTTTTAACATTTTAAAATCCCCCTAGTTTTGTTGTTGCCACTCGTTTTTAAACTCGTCTACAAAGTTTTCCATATATTCAGTACGCTTTGCTGCAATCTTCCGTGCTAAAGGTGTATTCATATCATCCTTTAACTTGAAAAGTTTTTCATAAAAATGGTTGATGATAGTTTTGTTATCACGATATTCTTCATGCGTCATTTCTTCGCGTGGTTGCACTTCAGGATTATATAAAATATGTCCGTGGGCGCCTCCATAGTAAAAAGTACGCGCAATCCCAATCGCACCAATTGCATCTAATCGATCAGCATCTTGGACGATCTGTCCTTCCAGCGACAACTTATATTTATGAACCAAGTTGTCTGAAAATGACATATGGGTGATGATATCAAAAATATGGGCAATATCGAAATCTCCAACTTTTAAGCTTCTCAAAAATTGTGCCACTTCGTTTTCAGCTTTTTCTTGATTTTCAACTAATTTTTCATCAATGACGTCATGCAAATATCCAGCAGCAAAGATTACAAATCGATTTACATTTTCAGTACGATCGTCAACTAGGCGTTTAGTCATTTTAACCACCCGCTGAATATGAGCATAATCATGACCTGTCAAATCATCTTGCAACTTCTCTTTCACAAAACGATCAATTTTTTCTAACTGTTCGGCGCTATCTTCATTCATGCTTGTTTTTTCTCCACGTATTCTACAATCTCTAATTTTCTAACAACCGTTACTTTTACTTGACCTGGATAAGTAACGTCTTCTTCAATTTGATTTTTGACATTGGTAGCTAAACTATGAATGGTTTCGTCATTGGTCTCTTTAGGTTGAACAATTACCCGTAATTCTCGACCAGCTTGAATTGCATAACTTTCCTTAACTTCCGGATGTTTATTAGCAATTCCTTCTAAACTCTTGATTCGTTGTACATAATCTGCGACCGATTCACTTCTAGCACCCTGACGAGCACCAGAAATTGCATCAGCTGCTTCAACTAAATCAGCAATTACATATTGAGCTTCAACATCCCCATGATGTGAAGCAATCGTGTTAATGATTACCGGACTTTCTCTAAATTGAGTAGTTAGTTCGATTCCCAACTCCACGTGGGTAGCCTCAATATCACGGTCGATTGATTTCCCAATATCATGTAGTAATCCTGCCCGACGTGCAAGTGTGGCGTCTTCACCTAGTTCAACCGCAAAAATTCCTGCTAATTTAGCCGTTTCAATAGAATGTTCCAAAATATTTTGTCCATAACTGGTACGGAAATGCATCCGACCAATAAATTTAATCAAGTCCGGTGCAACATATTTTAACTTCAATTCGCGAACAGCATCTTCACCATATTTACGGATTTGTTGATCAATCACTTTATTAGCTTTATTAACTAATCTTTCGATTGTATCTGGAACAACACGCTTCTCCGTTTTAATCATTTCCATAGTTTCCATTGCGATTGCCCGATGAACCGGGTCATAGCCATTAAGAATTACTTCTTTTTCTTGGTCATCAATCACAATATCCACACCTGTCAAAGCTTCAATTGCACGAACGTTCTGTCCGGAATTTCCGATTAATTTACCTAGATACTCAGCATTTTCCGCAATAAAGCTACGATGATTTTCCGCTTGGACACTTTGAACATCACTGTGTTCCATTGCCAAAGCAATCAAATCTTCTGCTTCCCGCTCACAAGAGCTTTCCAATTCTGTCTGAGCATTATTGACAAATTCGTCCCTAGAACGCTTGACATCCTGCTCCGTTTCTTTAAGAACCAATTCTGAAGCCTGTTGTTCTTTTAAATTGGAAACTTCTTGCAATTTATTCCAACGCTCAGCAATTAAATTCTTAGCGTCGCTTAGGGTCGTCCGTACATTTTCACGTTCTTGTTGCAGATTTTGTCGTTTTTTTGCCAACGCATCTGCTCGATTAGATAAAATTTCTTTTTTCTGATTTAACATATTCATTCGCTGCTCAATCCACGCCTCTTTACGCTGGTTGTCATGCAAATCATCTGCTAACTCTTGCTCAATTGTTTCCTGATATTGTTGTGTTTCTCGTGTACTCTGTTTTTCGTATTCAGCTACTTCATTTTTAGTTTTTTGTTGTTCATGTTCAATAATTTTTTCTGCCGCATCGCGGGCTTGCGCTAATGCTTCATTATGCTTTTTAGCTCGGAATCCGTATCCAGCTCCGATCGCAATCAATAGCAAAACGACGATCAAAATCGTTGCCATCGCGTCGCCCCCTTCTTTTTTAGTCGAAATTAATTATATCATAAAAATATATTCAAAAAATCTCCACAAAAAAAGAGCTTTTAGAAGCAAAATCGCGTTAGCTAACGTACTTCTAAACCACTCTTTTAGTACAAATTTTTTATTGTTCAACCATGCGCCAAACACCTTCGCCGGCTTTTTCCATATCACTAACAAAACTCAACACCATTTTAGCGCGGTCAGGATCTTGTTCAAACAGTTTGTTCAAACCTTCGCCAGTCGTCATCGGAGTTCCCAAATTAAATTGTCCATCACCCATGTCAGCTTCAGAAAAAGCAAGAACCCAATCGCCAGTGTCGATTGCTGTATATAGGAAGAATAGCGCATATTCTTCGCTTAAATAGGCCGGAACTGCCCAAACATTTTCCCCAACTTCTTGAGTTGTATTACCCATAAAATTGTATTCTGAAGCGTTGCTAGCATTCACTTCGTGGTTCATTTGCATTAACATTGCGTTAAATTCGGGTTCACCCAACGTCATTTCTACGTCTTCAAATTCATTTTCTTGTGTCATTGTGTTCTCCTATCTGAAGATGTAGTGATTCTACTCTTCCATTCCAATTTTTTTCAAGTCATCTGGTAATTCTGCTGTAAAACTAATTTTTTCATCAATAAATGGATCAAAGAAGCGAATTGATGAGGCATGGAGTGCTTGGCGTTCAACGCCGCGGTCCATTGGTCCACCATATAATTCATCCCCCACCAAAGGATGTCCTGCATTCGCAAAATGCACTCGAATTTGATGAGTTCTTCCAGTTTTCAAGTGAATTTGTACAAGGGTTTGATTCTCAAACCGTTTGAGTACCTTAAAACTAGTCGTGGCATTTTGACCGTCTTCTTGTACTTCACGGTGAATTCCATCGGCAGCCAAGCCAAGCGGCTGGTTAAAGGTTCCTTTTTCAGCTTGAACAAGTCCATCAACCATCGCCAAGTAAATCTTTTTAATTTTATGGTGAGCTACTTGTTCGCTTAACAAACTATTCGAAACTTGATGACGAGCCACCAAAGTTACTCCACTTGTAAACCGATCTAACCGTGTCACTAAATGTGGCATCATATTTTTTGATTCGATAGCTTGCCAATGGCCTTTAATACGATTAACTAAAGTATCTTCACGATTACTAGGTCCTGGAACAGCTGTTAGACCTGCTGGCTTATTAACCACTAACCAATTCTTATCTTCAAAAATGATATCTAACGGGCCATCACTAATAGCAACATTTTCATCTTGTTCTTCGTCGGGTAATTCGATCCAAATCGATTCAAACGGCATTAGTTTATCGTTAAACTCTACATCATGCTCGTTTTCATCAATCAATCGACCTTCATTTTGGATTCTTTGCATCAATCTCTGACTCATCCCTGATCTTTGCAAAACTTTTTTCGCTCTAATAATTTCTTCTAAGTTATTTTTAAATTGGTATCGCATACGTACTCCATTCATCTGGCAAAGTTATTACATCGTTAATGCCATTATATACGATTTTTACCTTAATTAACGATTTCCTTTTCTTTATTTTTATTTGAACTTGGTTATAATGAATTTAGCTCTATCAATGGAGTAGGAATCAATGCGTTAAGTGTCAGCAAGACGGAGAGTTGCTTGTTGAACGAATGCTTGTCAGCGATGTTGGTTCCGCATCTCGCCGTTGAATTGGGAAGTTTTTTCATGCTATTTCCTTTTCACTAAAGCGGCCAATCAAGGAATTGGAGGGATTTGCATGAAGAATTTTTTTAGTATCAAGAATGTTTTTTCTGTGCGAAACCTAACCATTATGGCTTTGTTGGCAGCATTAGATGTCGTGTTGGCTCGTTATACAACCATTCATCTAACGCCACAATTCACTTTGGTTAGTTTCGAATATATACCAGCGGCCGTCGTATCGGCGCTGTTTGGCCCCTGGGCCGGGATTATTTTTGGCTTAGTCAGTGACACCGTTGGCTATTTCGCTAATCCTGTTGGACCCTATTTACCGGTCTGGGCAATTAGTGCCATGGTCGGCAATCTAATCCAATCAATTTTTCTATATCAAGGAAAATTCGACTGGTGGCGCATTATTTTAGCCCGCA
>JALAGR010000217.1 GCA_022712335.1 Pediococcus sp.
ATCCTTTGATGGATGTTGCGGATCATGCATATTGACAAGAAATTCACCTAAAATGATATTTGGTTCTATAATTTCGGCCATCATTAGTCTCCTTAGCTACTTTGCCTTAACTTTTGTAACGTCAATCCCTTGTTCTAGCATCCGTTGATAATCTTCGGGACGGACAACTACTTGCTGAATGTAAGAAATATTGTTTTCAATAATTAATTTCAAATTACCTTTAAGCTGATCACCATCAAATGCTGGCTCATCTAGATATAAAGTATTAGTCGACTTTGTTTTTGACAAAGCATCTAATTCAATTCCTAGATAACCAATCCCCACGTGATCTTCTGGGCCTACTATTTTAGCTACTTGTGCTGCTTGAAATTGCGCCATACTATCATATTTTTCAGTCACTTCATGGGTTACTGGATTTTCAATGGTGATTAAATTAAGACTACCTTCATAAAAGTGGAATCGCAGGCGCACGTTTTGTTGATTATCAAAGAAAGCAATTTCTTGGACTTGGTCTTGATAATAAAAAATATTGCTATACAACTGTCCATCAAATGTGTACTCTTCAATTAAATCTCGCGTACCATCCCCATTATAATAGGTTACATCTTGAACTAACCTTCGTGTTCCAGGGAAAAGTCGTAATTTACCAATACGTTCGCCATTTTTGATAATCGACGTTACGCCATCAGCATTCATAAAGATTTGCGCACCTGCAACGGTAGGAACCTTATTAAAAAATAGTGACTGTTGCTGATCGTAAGTTCGTTTCGTAACCGTATCGACGACGTTAATCATTGTTGAATAATCATTTTCATGTTTTCTCAAGAAAAATGGATCTGGTGCTAAAGTAATCAGCTTACTGTTACTCTCTTGTGCCCGTTGCTTTTGGTGTTTCCAATTTTCTGTATCTGCGCGTAAAACATTCACTAATTCATAGTTCATCAATCATTGTCCTCCACTTATCAGCAATCACATGATTTCTAAATTTTTCAACAGATTCAAGCACCGCTTTTTGCATTTGTGGAATATCGGTATTCGTCAAACGCTCGATTCCAGCTTCCAATTGCTTCACATTAAAATCTGTATCATCACGTTTAAAATCGTAAGAATAACCGTTATATCCATCTTGGATCATTTCCATCGCTCCAAAACGAGCATTAAAAGTTACTACCGGCAAACCGGCATTGAGCGCTTCAATGTACGTAAGTCCGAATCCTTCCGAATAAGAAGCCGAAACAAACGCATCATATAAAGGATATACTTGGTCAGCATGATGCGTTAGCCCTTTCAATTCTACGTAGCTTTCTGCATCATTTTCTTTGATTAAATCTTTTAACTTCCCTTTTTCTCCACCAGCGCCGTAGATATCCAAACTAACTTTAATGCCCTTTTGGTGAAGATTGATGACTGCTTGAACAATTAAATCAATGTGTTTCTCCTCAGCCAAACGTGACAAAGTTGTTAAACGCAATCCATCATGTTTTTTCTGAGCTTTAAGTTGTGGCAAAGTATCGCTTACGCCTCCCACTGGGATGGTCACAATTTTATTTTGATATTCAGGAAAATCAATCAATAAATCTTGACGCTGCAATTCAGTTGCCACGACTAGTCGATCTACTTTGGTTAAGTGACTCAAAGTATATTCATAGTGATTATTCCAAAGTGGGTTTTGGGGGTCATTTCGATCAGATAAGTGATCAGCGTGCACAATCGCTACTATTTTACGTCGTGGATTGGGTTCGTCATCCATTAATGCCACTTCGTTGGGCTCACCGCGGTCTAAAATGAACACATTCTCACCTTCAAATAGACGTTCTAATCTATGAAAAAAGTAACGTCGCAATTGTACTAAATTAGGGAAAAATAATTGTTCATGATTTTCTTGGTCATACAAATGAATGTTTCGAATCTCAAATTCGCCGTTGCCATGTGGATTGGGTACTTCTGAATACATCACTTTACGTTGATTAGTATCACCATTAAAAATTTCAACTCGATCAACGCTAACTAAGAGATGCTTTTCCTTTTTCGGATTAGGATACTTCACAAAATGCTTGATAATTCGCATATTTGAAGTAGTTAAATTATTCGTAATTCGGGTTGTATTCGTGCTATCGACAACGGTCGATGATGTTGCTTCGACACGTTTTTCCAATCCATGCATCGCATAGTCGTTGCCGTACACCAAAAATTCCCAAATATTAATTACTTGGTCATCTTTTAAATCCCATTTATCCATTGCCTCGTGCAAATTGTTCACAAGTCCCATAAAGATAAATTTATACGGCAAACCGACCTGGTTAAAACGCTTCGCCCGATAAAATTGGGCATGTTCAACACCTGAATTACCAATCCCCATTGCTTCATTAACAAAAAAGTTCATGCTATTCCTCCCCATCTCTTAATGCAGTTATCAATTGTTGTTGGAGCTTTTTACACGTTAAATCTGAACTTTGAATCAGACTAACATCTACAGATTTTGAATTTGTTAATTGCTCATTTTGAAATACTTGTTGGATATCGCTAACAATTTGACTGACTTTTTGCTCTAATTGCGAGTCATTCAAGATTCTTTGCCCGTTAATTTCTACATAAACTTTCATTTCATGGGCTTTTCCAGCAATATACGATCCACTATCTAAAACCCGATTACGAATTATTACGTTTAAATTTTCAATCACAGTAGCTGATTTATTCCAGGCCAAAACTATTTTGTCTTGTCCGTTGAATACAGTAACTGCTTGCTGTTCACTCTTGGGCTGAATCACCATGTAATTGAATACTGCCTGCTGATTATTCAAATTGACCAAACTACTTTCATAGTGGTCTGTGCCTGTGGGAACAACAAAATTTGTCGTCATTTCCGTAAACACTGGATTAGCAATTAGTTGCCCTTCGGCATCGTAAAAATCAAATTGCAAATGAATCGAATTGATCGGTTTTTGTTTGATATCTACTTGAATTTGATATTCCGCTCCACCCTTTAAAAGTGGCAAATCCAATGCTTTAAAATTATCTTTATAATTTATTTTTGACTTCCAAGTATGAATCTTCCCACCCGGACTCATTTGTGGGTTAGAAAACTCAACATAGCCATCTTTAAAGCGAATTTTCGAACCATAATTATAGGTTTGATCCGTATCAAACGGCCACTTGATTACAAAAAAACTTTTCATTGTACTTACCTCTCTTGAAGTTAATCTTCAAAGACTCTATCAAAATTAGTGGATAGAACGTTGCGATATTGGCGGATAAACCAATCAGTTAGCGGACCAGTTGCATCGTTATGGCGTCCTACTAAACCTTTATGCACGATCCTAATGTTAGGCGCATAGTGATGTAAATATTCTGTGAGTTGTTCAAATGCTTTTTGGTCATAATCATCATTTTCCATATAAGCAATTACAAAATTAGTTTTTTGATGATCATATTGAGCAAACGACTTCCAAAAATACTCGTTAGCTTGCTGAACATGGTCTTCATCAGTTCCATCAGTGAGACGCAACAATACATCCAATGATGTCGGAAAATCATCCGGTCGATTAATCCGCTCATTAGCCGCAATGTCGCCCAAATTCACCAAAGGTTTACCGACAATCACCCATGCTGGATTTAAGAACGACGAATAGTACATCGCCGCGTAAGTTCCCATTGATAGACCTGATAAAATCAGCTGATCAGGTTCAAAATTCAATTTTTTTAATGTCTGCTGAATTTTATCAATGATGGCAGATTGGATTTTTTCGCTACCGACATAAAATGACCCACCCAAAATTCTTTGGTCACCAAAAATTAACGTTGGCGATTTAAAACCACGCATCATGAAGACTCCTTCGACACCCTCAGCTGTTCTAAATCCACTAAAATAAATATTTAATGGTGGTTTAAAATCGCCTGGATCAAAATAACATAATATCGATGAATTTAATTGTGTCTCATCGACGATTTCATCTTCACCAATCATCAGGTCTCCACGACCATCTCGTGCATGCCATACTCTAATTTGTCCGACTTTTAAGTGGATATTTGCTCCTCGAGCAAGTAGTTCTACTACCAAAAATCCACCCTGCGGTTGAACTTCAACCGTAATATGCTGGTTTAATGCCTCATTTTCTATATCTTGGATTGAATAAACTTTTTCGTCACTTGGATTTAAAAGTTTCACCCTCAATTTAATATCAGCATTAGCATTTAAATTTTCATGTTCAAACCGAATATCCCACTGCGACTTTGGTTCAATTGGCAACGCCAAGCGCCATTTAAGAATCGGCTGATATTCATCAGTTCCCTCGTCTTCAATTTCAAGGTAGTTGTGACCAACTTGATTCACAGTCCCCGCAAAACTAGGACTAATTTTAATTTGGTCAAAAGTTAATTTATACCCCAATTGACCCATGAAAAAATATTTTCGAAGCTGTTCTGCTAGTTCTTCAGCACTCTGATATTTAATCCACTGTGGATTTTTTAAATACAATGCCTCTTGGGCAGCCTCCGTCATATCCAGCGAGTGATCAATAATCATTGCGTTCGCCGGCAATGCTTTTAGTAAACTAGCTTGTTCTGGTTGAAGATACCGTTGCTGGGTAATTAAAAATAAGTCGTTGCGAAACAATTCATTGAGTTCTCCGTTAATTAACAGAGGCTCGTCATTAACAACGAGTGGTACATTTACGTCCGTTTCATAAATGTTTTCATATTCAAATCGACCTTCAAGACCTGCTTCAAAGCCTTCTAAAAATGCTCCTAAATGAATCACTCTACTTTTTCTTGCCATATAATTTTCTCTCCCACCAATCTGCTTGGCGTTGTTTTGCAAACTGTTCCATGTATTGTACTGAATCCACTAAGGATCGATTCCAATTTCCGAGTTCACCTAAAAAGTAATCTAATCCTTGAATCAAAGTGCGTTGATCGGTGACTACCCAACCGTTGCGTTGATCGGTAACTAGTGGGCTTTCAGCAATGTTAATTTGTGGAATTCCTGCACTAATCGCGTTTAACTGTGTTAGTGTATCGTAGGGTTCACCCATATCGATTAAAATACGTGCTTTTTCCAAAGCTGCAAAGATTTCATACGACTTGGAATTAATTGTTATCTTAAAATCATTTAAATTAGATAAAAACTCGTCCCAATCTACCGTTTGATCAAATTGCTCACCACTTTTGGCGGATTGCTTCACTTGTCCTTGAATTTTAAAAATAAAATCGCGAACCAGCTGGTTCCTATTCTTTGCCATTATTATACTTTTTACAGTAGAACGCTGATCGTCTGAAATAAACCGATATTTTTCGGTAAAATAACCGACTACTTCATCAGCAATGATGTTTGCTGTATTAAATTTTTCAGTTTCGACGAGCAATGTTACATCTGGATGTTGAATCATATACTGAATCAATAAATTAGCTGTTAATTTGCTATTTTCTACCACAGTTGTCTCTCCAGCATTCCAATATACAACCAGTTTCTTTTCTTCATTACTGTTTCCCAAACGCATCGCAGTTCCGTATGGGTATCCTAATTTCAAATGTGCTTGAGTATCTTGATCAAGGACGTCTTGAAGTTGTTCTAACGTATAGTGATTATCCACAAAAAAATAGCTTGATCCTTTAATTTGTGGAACAAAATTATTAATAGTTGTCTCCTCTAAATAACCTGCATGTCCATAAACATAATTAAGAGGTATTTTATTTTGAATTTGAAGCATTAAACTTTTAAGGCTCGCATCGGTACTTGCTATAAAGATATCATTTGAAATTTGAAATTCCTGCTGCAACATTTTACTTGTTATCTCTAACAATAGATCGTCTATATCCGCATATTGCTCTCGATCAAAGCGTTCTTGTTCAGCAACAATGCGAATTTGGAGTTCTGCACTTTCCACATATTGAATAACCTTTTGCCCTGCTTCATTGAACCAATCCATTTGTGTAATCGTGTTCGCTTGATAGTATTTAGACTGGATTTTAAACCCTCGGTCATCATAAATATCGGTCCGTCGTTCCCCATTGTAATCAACTTGAATTTCGGTAACATATCCCTTTTCATTAACCAAAATTTTGGCATAAAACACATCATCCACATAAGCACTAATTGAATTGTTTGAATAAATCAATTCTGCTCCGTTGGGTAAATCTAAGTTTTCAGGAGCAAGGGGCATTCCGTCTGTTCGTTGAATGTTCAAAATGGTATCCCACACATTCCAATAATCACTATCAGTTAAATTATTTTCGTGCAAAATATACCTTAAATTTGGTAGAAAATTTAAGATAGCAATCTTGACTTCTTTATTTCCTTCAAGTAAAAGATTAATCAAGCTATTCAACGGATCGTGAGTTAATTCCTTAATTTCATCTGACCATGCGGGTGCTATGTAATACATTTAATTACTCCTTAACGTTCCAAAAGATTATATTGCGTTCGCATATACAATGCTTTAATCTGTTCCATTCCAGTATCAATAATGGTTACTAAAATTAATACACTTGAGAAGACAAACATAAAATTGGTGACTCCATCTACAAACAACCCTACAACTAGTGGTGTTCCAATCACCGCTAAGAAGAAGACATTCGCCACGGTACTTAGCAGTAACAAACGATGGTTGAGATATTTCTGAGTATCATCTCCTGGAATAACGCCAGGAATGTAATCACCACTTTTTTTCAAACGTTTAGCTGTGTTTTCTGGCCTAAAGTTCATAAAACTAAATGCATATCCCAAAAAGATAACAATTCCACAGTAGATTGCTACACCAGTCGGATTATCAAAAGCAATGTATTTTTGAATTAAATTTTCATCGCCCAAGCCCAAGTTTTTCAAATAGCTTGGCAACATAAAGATCGATGTTGAAAACATGAACGGTATACTTCCTGCTGCCAAGACACGAATTGGTAAGTATGATTGCGAAAAATCATTTTGGACCATTGGCCGTTCAATCCGAATTCGTCGCTCTGCTTTATTCATATAAATTGAAGCAATCAACACTACTAATAAAGCAATCGCAAATGACGTTATTAATACTGGAGTTAAATTAATGGCTCCAGAACCTAGTCCTTGCCCGCGGAGAAATAACCTCGGCATGTTTGAAGCAATTCCTGGAATAATTAATACCCCTGTTCCTCCCACGCCAAACTTAACTGTCATATCTGACATCCAAGAAACAATCATCGCTCCCGCTACAAGCACTATAAATGCAACGATCAGATTATAATCCATCCCCAAGAACACCAATCCTGATCGTTCAATATGATTTCGAATCAAAAAAATCATTTGTAACGACTGCAATAATGCAATTAGAAATGAAATCAATCGTTGAATCATCCCTACTTGATATTCTGATAATTTATTAAGCGCATCAATATCCATAATTCGTAGCACTTGAAATAAAATCATTCCCGTCATGTAAGGTCCCAACCCAATTGAAAATAGGGTTGGATATTCGAATTGTCCTCCCGTCACGCTAGCAATGTTGCGGAGAAACGGAACCGAATCTAAAAC
>JALAGR010000029.1 GCA_022712335.1 Pediococcus sp.
ATGTCAATGATCGAATTTCATAATGTTGAAAAGTACTATGGGAAGTTCCATGCCCTGACAGATGTTAATTTAACAATTGAAAAAGGTGAAACGGTGGTTTTGATCGGACCATCCGGTTCCGGTAAGAGTACTTTGATTCGAACAATTAACGGATTAGAAAGCATCAATAGTGGACAATTAGTTGTTAATGGATTTGATTTAGCAAGCAAAAAGACCAATATGAATAAAATTCGACGTGAAGTCGGAATGGTTTTCCAACACTTTAATTTGTATAACAATAAAAGTGTTCTTGAAAATATCATGTTAGCCCCTCGGGTGGTATTGGGACGCAAAGATGATGAAAACAAAAAAGTGGCGATGGAACTACTAGATTTGGTTGGATTAGCTGACAAAGCAGAAAGCATGCCGTCAATGCTTTCAGGTGGACAAAAGCAACGAATTGCCATCGCTCGAAGCTTAGCAATGCATCCTAAGTGTATTTTATTTGATGAACCAACATCAGCTTTGGATCCTGATATGATTGATGATGTTTTAAATGTTATGAAAAAAATTGCTAAAGATTCTTCTATGACGATGGTCGTGGTTACGCATGAAATGGGCTTTGCTCGTGAAGTGGGTGATCGAGTTATTTTTATGGACGAAGGACAGATTTTAGAAGATGATAAGGCAAAAGACTTCTTCGATGGTCAACCAAGTAATGAACGTGCACGCCAATTCTTAAGTAAAATCATTAAACATTAGGAGGGGAAAATATGAGAAAAATACTGAAAAGTGTCGCCCTCGTTTTCACCCTAATGGCAAGTTTGATTGTATTAAGTAGTTGTGGCTCTAAGGGTGAAGTTAAAAATACAGATGCTTGGACTCAAGCTCAAAAAACAGATTCGATCACTTGGGGAGTTAAAGCAGATACAAAACTATTTGGTTTAATGGACGTTAAAGATTCTCAAATCAAAGGATTCGATATTGATATTGCAAAAGCGTTGACGAAACAAATGCTCGGCAAAAATGCCAAAGCTAATTTTGTCCAGGTTACGAGTCAAACACGGATTCCTTTATTAAAGAATGGTAATTTAGATGCTATTATCGCCACAATGACAATCACCAAAGAACGTGAAAAAGTTGTTGATTTCTCGAATTCATACTTTGATGCTGGGCAATCGCTTTTGGTTAAAAAGGGCAGTTCTATTAAGGATGTTAGAGACTTAAATCAACCTGGAACCAAAGTGATTGGGGTAGTCGGATCAAACTCAGTTGAAAACATTAAGAAGTTTGCTCCGAAGGCACAAGTAATTCAACTTCAAGATTATGCCCAAGCTTTGACGGCATTGAAGTCAGGTCAAGGCGCAGCATTAACAACTGATAACGGTATTTTGTTTGGGATGGCTGTTGATAATCCTAACTATCAAGTTGTTGGAAAAGCATTTACCAAAGAGCCTTACGGAGTTGCCATCAATAAAGGTCAAGGCAATCTAAAAAAACATATTAATAAAGCTTTGAAGGAATTAGAAGAGAGTGGCGAGTATAACAAACTGGTTGAAAAATGGTTTGGTAATATTGCCGGGTTTGACTACAAGGAGGTTGAAAGATGATTAATATAGTTGCTAGTCATGGTTCAGAACTTCTGAATGGACTTGGACAAACCGTTCTTTGTAGTGTGATTGCATTGTTCTTCAGCTTAATTATTGGTTCAATGTTCGCAATTTTTGAAGTTTTGCCTAGTAAAATTTTGCACACAATCGGACGAATTTACGTTGAGGTAGTCCGAAATATTCCGCTACTAGTTGTAACGATGTTCTTCTATATTGTAATTCCACAATACGTTGCATCGATTAACGGTTTTGTCGCAGGAACAATTGGATTGACGATTTATACATCAGCGTTTATTGCAGAAACTGTTCGTGCAGGCATTCAGTCAGTTAGTGGTGGACAGATGGAAGCGGCTCGTTCCAATGGGATGACGTATTGGCAAGCTATGCGCTATATTGTCTTGCCACAAGCGTTTAAGATTGTGATTCCACCACTTGGAAATCAATTTATCAACTTGGTGAAAAACTCATCAGTGCTGGCTTTTGTTGCTGGTTTTGATTTGATGTATGTTGGAAATGATATTGCTTCAACTAGTTTTGATACGATCAATTCCTACTTGGTTGTGGGGATCATGTATTTGATTATCACCATGCCACTTAGTTATTATATGCGTTATCTTGAAAAACGGACGAATCGAGGTGCTGCATAATGAAATCATTTATTGATGCATACTCAGCAGTTAATTTAATGTTCTTACTCAAAGGACTCTGGATTACAGTCGAAGTTTCGGTTGTTTCAATTATCCTAAGTTACATTTTGGGTGGAGTACTCGGATTTGTACGTTATATGAAAGTGAAATACTTTTCGGCGATTGTTGGATTTATTATTGATTTAATCCGTAATTTACCATTGATTTTAATTTTCTTCTTTGTTTACTTTGGATTACCTAACTTAGGATTACGAATTGAAATTATTCCTTCATCAATTTTAGCTTTGACTGTTTTTGAATCAGCCATGCTAGCCGAAATTATCCGTGGAGGAATCGAATCGATTTCCAAAGGACAAATGGAAGGTGCACGTGCCAATGGATTGAGCTACTGGCAAGCCATGCGTTATGTGGTTTTACCACAAGCACAAGTTCGAATGATACCAGCACTAGTTAGTCAATTTATTTCTTTGATTAAGGATACTTCGCTTGCAACGATTATCATGTTGCCAGAGTTGATGTATCACGCGCAAATCATTTACGGACAAAATACTAACTATATTATTCCGATGTTTGTAGCCTTAGCAGCAATGTACTTTGTTGTCTGCTTTGCACTATCACAATTATCGAGATATTTAGAAAAACGCATTAAGGCTTAAGTGAAAACAAAAAGGAGTTTTGAGATTTTTATCCTCAAAACTCCTTTTTTATATCTTAAATCACGTAACGTGCGAGACGGTTATAATCTTTTTCTTTAAGTTCAGCAGTGATTTCGGTTCCCTTTTCGGTATAGTTAGTTTCTTTGATATCAGCATTGCCGTTTAGAAAATCGACAACTTGACCTTCATCAAAAGGAATTAAAAACTTAGCTTCTACGTAATTTTTGAATACTTGTTTTTTGATTAAAGCAGTAATCATTTCAAGCGATTGAAGTTGTTTAGCCGAATAAGTGAGTTCATTGCCATCCAAAGTTGGATAACTAACGCCGGCTAAATCAGCTTTATTGAAAGCGTAAATCATTGGAACGTCGGTTACGCCAATTTCATTTAAGGTATCTTCGGTTGTCTGCATCATTTCACGATAGTGCGGGTCAGAAATATCAACGATTTGGACAAGTAAATCAGCTTTAGCAGCTTCAGCTAAAGTTGATCGGAAAGCTTTAACCAACTGATGTGGTAGGTGACTAACAAAACCAACTGTATCACTTAAGATTAATTCTTTTTGGTCGGGGAAAGTCAATTTACGCACACTTGTATCTAAAGTAGCAAAGAGCATATCTTTTTCAAAGACTTGTTTGTCTTCGTTACGACCGTACATACGAACCAAGCCATTCATTGTCGTTGATTTTCCGGTATTAGTATAACCAACTAACGCAACGCTTGGGATGTCCTTTTTATCACGTTGTTTACGTTGGATATCTGATGAAGTCGACATTTCTTTTAGTTCTTGATTGATATGATTGATCTTATTACGAATCGTACGACGGTTTAATTCTAGTTTGGTTTCACCAGAACCACGGTTAGTGAAACCACCTCCAGTGTTACCGGCAGTTTGTTGGTCTAAACGTTGAGTCGAACTAGTTCGTAGACGAGGTAATTGATATTGAAGCTTGGCTAACTCAACCTGCAGTTTGGCTTCACGTGAGTGGGCGCGGTTAGCAAAAATTTCAAGAATCAAACCAGTTCGGTCAATAAAGTGTAAGTTAGTTTCTTTTTCTAGATTTCCTAATTGACTTGGTGAAAGCTCGTCATTAAGTACGACAGTGTCCACTTCTAGAGCGGTTGCAGCTTGGACTAAGTCTTCAACTTTTCCTTTACCAAAGTAAGTTGCTGAATTAGGGCGGTCTAATTTTTGTGTTAGCTGATCAACAACGTCCATATTGTTGGCCATTGCTAGCGACTTTAATTCGTCCATTGCATAATCAAGGTTCATATTGGGGAGTTCAAGTCCCGCAATTAGTATTTTTTCATTCATAAAATAAATGGCCTCCAAAATTTGAAAACGTTTAGATAATTATATCATGTAAGCCAACTCGACACATAAAAATAACGATTATGAGACGATTCTGTAAATTAGATTAAATAAAAG
>JALAGR010000030.1 GCA_022712335.1 Pediococcus sp.
AATATGATTAACACTTTTAGCTTCCATTTTATTCCTCCGATAAACTTATTTCTTTTATTTTATCCTGAATTCGGGTTAGGCAACAACTTATTTACCCGACAAAGCCGGTATAGGCAAAATATTTAACTTATGACGTCGACTAATGTACTATCAAATCGTAAGGTGTTTACTGATTTATGCACAGGAGGACAATTATTATGAAAATTAATATTACAGAAAACGCACAAAATTATTTAGCAAAAAAAGATATCGATGGAAAACACATCTTCTTGGCACTCGATGATGGCTCCAGTAAGTTCTCAAAATTGGGTGGTTCATGTGCAATCGGTAATAAATTCCAACTAGTAGTTTCACCAGTAGAAGATCAGGATTATAGCACCACAATCGAAAACAATGCTGATCTTGACCTAACGATGGGAAAAGAAGAAGCAACCTTTTTAGGTGAAGGCCTCGCCCTGGATTACAAAATGGGTCTACTCAAACTTACCGATAACAGTGGTATTTTAGATGGTGCTGTTACGGTTCAAAATTACGAACCCGCAGACGTTCAAGATAAAGAAGAACTTTCTAAAGATATGAAAGATTTAGGAACTAAAATTTGTTAATCTACGCTAATTAAAAAAGACCAACTTCTGAAATTGAAGTTGGTCCTTTTTTTGATTTTAAACATCATATTGTGTTTCTTTAATTCCATCATTCATCAAGTCATATGGATTATTCATTTCATCCGCATTCCAAGCCGAAACTCCGACAACAATTGAAATAGCAAGATTTATCAATTCAGGATGTTCCTTAATTCGGCGATCGAACGCTTCTTTAGTACGTTGTGCAACAATGGTTCCCCCTGGCGCATCTGTATACAATAAGATTGCCCATGTTGGATCATCATTGTCCAATATATAAGTAATATCGTTATCACGCGTTGAACCTTTAATTACCTCTGATGCGACTTTCAACAAGCTTTGCAGTTGGCGATCACTCATCATTCTTCGTAAATCGTTAAAGTATCTGATTTTGATTACCAGCGTTGTCACTGGAATCCCAAAACGACGGCTAGTTTCTACAAATACTCCCGCGTCTTCCACATAAGCAACCATTGTACGTAGATTGGTTTGTTGGTCGAAAGCTCCTCGTTCCACCAAAGCTGCGTGCAAATCGTTGTTAGCGTTCTGCAGGGCGATTTGACTGCGGGTCATGAAGTAAAGCGTGAAAGATAAAACTATCGGCATTACAAGCCAGAAAAGAAGCTGCCATTGAATTTCACGGTGCATTCCGAAATATTCATACAGCATTACCAAAGCCTGCACTGCGATAAAAATTAGATTCATCAATAAACTAGGTAGAATTCCCATGAAGTAAGTAACAATCAAGATTCCCACTGTAAAAATTAAATAAATCACGTTGACAACAAAGTTTCTGGAAAGCATCATCATGACGGCCGTAGTACCAAGCATCAATAAAAATAAAAGTAATCCAATATCTTCATACAAATACTCTTTACGATTTTTATTTTGCATCTTTATGACCTCCATTTAGCTTTGCTTGCTTTCTGAAAACCATGTAAACACCAAAACCAATTATCACAAACACTAGGAACGTAATCCCTAAGTAGATAATCAATTGAGTATGTTTGCTAATTGTCCGTTTATGTTCCAAACTACTGTCGATATATTTGTTCTTCTTAAACCGATAACTGTAGTGCGTGTTATTTTCGTCAACTACAATTGCGTCGCCTGTAAATTGATCGATATTTTTCTTAAAGTTAATCTGCGTTGAAGCTAAATAACTGGCTTCTGGTGTTGCTCCCGTTAGTACCAGCATTCCCTTTTTCTTGTTTTCAGGGGAACGGATCAATTGAGCAGTTCCAATTGTTTTTCCGTAATCTTCTTCAATACTAAGTTTTTCGTTAGAAATAAATCCCTTAAAGTCATCTGAATATTTGAAATATAAATCTTTATTGAGCGATTTAATTAGCGGATTATTCGATGGCGTTCCCAAAACAATCAAATTATCATCAACCATAACGTCAGTCTTGGGACGTTCTGTGTAAAATTTAATTTTACCAGTGTTACTCTTTGCGTAAGCACCGATCAAATTAAAAATATTCGTTAAACTCTTAAAGTCTGCTGACGTTAATTTCTTAGGGATAACTACTGCCAAATTATCGTACGTTTGTTTCTTCATGAATAACGTTGGGTAATTAGTAAATAGCAATTCATTACTCTTTTCAGACTTAACTTTCATTTCTGAATTGGTATCGACTTCAGCCCAAGGTGTCGCAGAATTATCCGATGTATCTTGATCCTGCATTTCTAAATCAAACGCCACTCGAACCTGAAAACTATTTCCAAGCGAAGTTCCCTTTGGAACATCTAGTGTAACTTCGTCTCCATCAGCCTTTGCCGCCGTTAATTTCTTACTTCCTAACGTCGTATCATTTACGTAAACTGTCACAAGTGAGCGTTTAAAATTAAGGTTTTTGCTATAACGAAAATGTAATTTAACCTTTGAACCATCCGCATTCGTGCGATCGTTAGGCAATGTCACGAAATAGCTTGTTTCACGATGACCAGCACCTTTGACCTTATCGATTGCATTCGTTAGTTGGTACTTTCCTTCATCTTGAATCACTGACGTATACGTATTAGTCAGGTAAGAGATCATTTCGGTACTTTTATCCGTTTGATTCATTAATTCAGCGTTCGCAATAAATTGCGCTGCCTTTTTCAAAAGCGCGTTCGACTTAGCCGTTACAATCAAATAGTTTCCTTTTTTGGTGTAATGTGTCTTGATAACCGCACGTTTCTCAACGTCTGATGCATTAACTTCCTTCTTCAAATCTTTAGGAAGATTGTCATACTTGGCAACGTACATTATATAGTCACCTTTAGATGCGTTCATTTCTGAATCTTGAAGAACGTTAATTTGATCGTTGTCCGTAGTAATCACACGTGATTCGCCAGCCAATGCGGTCATACTAGCCGTTAATTCACCCGTCGTTGGTTGATCAGGGGTCACGATTTTAGACTGTTGATTAGTTACCGTATCTTCACCTGAAAAATGATCGTAGAAAGAATGAAGCGTGTTTTCTGGATCCTTTAATTTATACTTAAAGTTCACATCAGACCCTGATTTAATCGTTAACCAATTTGCCGGTGTCTGTGCCAAGTCATAATTTTTAGAACTCTTTTTGTTTAAAACTTGCCCTTTGATTTCTAGTTTGTTGGTGCCACTCAAAAGCTCCAGTGGGATATCAACTTCTTTGCTTTGAAAACCACTTTTATGTTCGGGTCTAAATGAATAAAATTTAACCCCGTTCAATGACAATGTAATATCAGACGTTTCATCATCCGAAAGTTGGGAAACTTGATAGTTGAAATTAAACGTTAATTTCTTAACATCCCAGTAATCGATTTTAGTGAAGTACATACTAGTTTCCGTTGATTTTCCGGATAACGTCGTCGTATCATTTTGAAAATTCTGCGTATATGTTTGATCTTCAGCATGGACATGTCCAGTACTGATCAACATCATTATCGTCAATGTTAGTACTAAGACTGCTGCTTTACTTATACCGCTTAGTTTTATACC
>JALAGR010000031.1 GCA_022712335.1 Pediococcus sp.
ATTCATCATCGTAACGATTATATTTTCCCATCAATGAGCACTCCTTTGCGGTGTTTACTGTAATCATATAAACATTCATAAAAGCTGTCTACTAAAACAGTATATATCCACTGGGAGAATGTATTTTGGGAGAAACACATAATGATATGCCAGAGATCATTGAACAATATAATTTATTGCCAAAGCCCAACGAATGGTCAGGAAAAATTCTTTTTATTGAAACTAGTGAAGAAAAACCGACTCCCAAGGAATACCGAAAGCTAATAAAAGCATTAGACGATTTTGGAATTATATCCAAAGTTGAAGCGATAATTGTCGGTAAGCCACAAAATGAAATTTATTTTAATGAATATAAAAAAATATTAGTCGAAATGACAGCTGCTTATGATACTCCAATCATGTACAATTTAAATTTTGGACACGCGTATCCGCGGACTGTATTACCATATGGTTTGAAAGCTACAATTGATTTTGATAGAAGAACTTTAAAGTTAAGTGAACCATTATTCAACTAAAAAACCCACCTTTTCAAGGTGGGTTTTCGTTTATCTAATAGTAATATCGCCATCGGAACTTTCAAATGAGTAACGAACTTTTGGTGAACCATGATAGTAGTAATTTGTATCACGACCGAAAAGACTAATCTCACCGTCGTCATCATCAGCATTAATTGAAACGTCAGATGAATCTTTCAAAGATACATCAATATCACCATCGTCAGTATGACCATCTAAAGATTGAAGAACGTTAAGGTTACTTAAATCAATGTCACCATCACTACTATTTACTTTAAGTTGCTTAAAGCTAGCATTTCGAAGTTCAACATCGCCGTCCTGCGTTGAAATTTTGGATGGATCTTTAATGAATTTAGAATCACGGATTGTAACATCACCATCACCAGTTTCATAGTCAAGGGATGCTGCGGAAACATCGTCAAGTTCTAAGTCGGTATAGCCTCCAATTTGCAGTTTGTTTTTAACGTTAACACGATGCAAATCAATGTCTTCATCGGAAGATAAATGAAGTTGATTGAAGTTCAAATCAGAAATGGAAATGCCATCACTAGTAGTGCATGTAAGCTTTTCGAGATTACTGTTACTCGGTACATAAATCACAATTGTTGAAGAGGTAAAGTTACCGAGTCCGAGGTTGAACGACGCTTCACTACGGGAGTTGCCTGAAATAGAAAGTTGGTGGTTTTTAGCATTATAGTTCGGTGTGTTAGTTGCACGATAGAGCACTTTAACTTGGGTACCGTTGTAAGATTTAATTTGAACGTCATCAATCGTGTCGATTTTTAAAGCCCGAACATCTTTAAAACTAGTACGTTTCATTGCAGTATTTTCAATTTTAAAACCACCATTTTGCCAAATTAAGTTGCGATCACCATGATGTAAGATACCTAATCCGAAAAGAATTGCTCCCAGAATCGTGATGAAAATCCCCGATATAAATGTCTTTTTCATTTCTGTTCACCTCTTTTTTCCGCTCTATTTTTTGTGACAATATTGGAATATAGCCATTTAAAGAAAAGTGAAGTTGAATGGAGAATTAGCTCTAATAACCACTTTATAAATGGCATTAAGAGTAAATACACTCCGATAACTAATAATCCGAATCCAATGTAGTAAATACCGGTCCAAAAAGATGTCGATAGAATTATGAATCCGATGATCGTAACGAGGACAGCGATAATTCCAGTGATGGTAAAACATACACCAATACCAAACACGGCAATGATCAAGCCCAACATAATTGTAAATATTGCAACGAATAGAGCTAAAGCAATCGGAATCGTGATGGGTGTAGAAAAAATTGCTAAGATGATTAGCCAAATTGTTCTGACATCTTGGCGAGAGCGATTAGAACGGGGTGCTTCTGACTCGTCTTTTTCGCCTGCTTTGATGGAATAATCAGCTAAAATTTTACGAGCAACCTGCTTTGGTGTTCCGATAGCTGACACGGCCTGTTGATAGGTTGCTAATTCACTATCTTGTAAATATTCAGTATAAAACTGAATCACATCAAAGCGTTCAGCGTTAGTCAACGGAGATAAATACGACCGTAATTCTTCAATGTAATCATTCATTCAAATCACCCCTCGAAATTAATTTATCAATTTTATTTTTAAAGTCGGTCCATTCATCCTGAACTTCAGCTAAACGAACTTGTCCTTCAGTGGTAATTTTGTAGTACCTTCGATTGCGTCCCTGATAAGGTTCGTCATAGGTTGTTAAATAATTATCTTTTTTCAGACGTCGCAAGACGGGATACATCGTTGATTCAGAAATAGGAAGATCTTCTTGAACTTTTTGTGTTAGAGCATAACCATAGTAGTCACCATGACTTAGAATACCTAACACACTGCCATCTAATAATTCTGTTGGCACTTGAATAGCCATATGCTCACCTCCACAATACTATATGTCATATAATATTATAATAAGCCAAAATAGTAAAGTCAAAAAAACAGCTTCGAGCTTAATAATTAAGCTTGAAGCTGTTCCTGAAGTTCAATTTAACGTAAAATTCTTTGTACATCACGGACAATCATTAGTTCCTCATTAGTAGGAACGACAAGGACTTGTACCGGATCTGTTTCTTGATTTACACGCTGTTCTTTGCCACGCATATTATTGCGTTTAGAATCAACATTAATTCCAAAGTAAGTGAGTTGTTGCATAATCCGTTCGCGAGTTGCGATACCATTTTCACCACAACCAGCCGTGAAAATTAAGGCATCGAGTCCGCCCAATTCCGCAACATAGCTACCAATGAAGCGAACCACCCGATTAACAAACATTTCTAATGCTAGTTTGGCTTGAGGATTAGTATCTTCGGCGTCTTCTAAATCACGTTGATCAGGTGATAATTGCGAAATACCTAATAATCCTGATTTTTGATTTAAAATATCAATAACTTCGTTTACGC
>JALAGR010000032.1 GCA_022712335.1 Pediococcus sp.
GGTGATATTGTGCAGCCACGAAGAATTTCTTTTCTGGTAATTCAACGACTTCTACCAAACGATTGTCTGGTGAAGTTCCAGAGAATACAAGACCTTTAGCTTCCATTTCAGCACGATAGTCATTGTTAAATTCAAAACGGTGACGATGGCGTTCTTCAATCATTTCTTGATTGTCGTATGCAGCAGCAGCCACTGAGCCTTCTTTTAACTTACATGGGTAAAGTCCAAGTCGTTGTGTACCACCCATGTCTTTAACGCCTTCTTGATCAGCCATTAAATCAATAATGTTGTTCTTAGTTTCTGGATCCATTTCAGCTGAGTTAGCATCTTGGTATCCAAGAACGTTACGAGCAAATTCAATGCTTGCCATTTGCATACCTAGACAAATACCAAGGAATGGTACGTCATTTTCACGAGCATATTGAATTGAATGAATCATCCCTTCAATACCACGATCACCAAATCCACCAGGAACGATAATTCCATCTTGACCCGCTAGTTGTTCAGCAACGTTTTCTTTAGTAAGTTTTTCTGAATCAAATTTAGTAATCTTGATGTCAGCGTCAACTAGGTAACCGGCGTGCTTCAATGCTTCATTAACTGAGATATAAGCATCTTGTAAAGCAACGTACTTACCCACTAACGCAATGTTAATTGTGTGGTTCAAACGGTTGTTAACGTGATCAACAAGATCTTCCCACTTCGACATATCAGCTTGTGGTGCTTGCAAACCAAAGTGATCCATTACGATGTCATCCATTTTTTGAGCTTTTAAGTTCAATGGAATTTCGTACAAGCTTGAAACATCTTGTGATTCGATTACAGCTTCAGGTTCAACGTCACAGAATGCAGCAATCTTAGAACGCATTCCATCAGTAATATCTTCTTCTGTACGAACAACCAACATGTTAGGTTGAATTCCGAGTCCACGGAGTTCTTTAACACTATGTTGCGTTGGCTTAGTCTTCATTTCTCCAGCAGCTTTTAGGTATGGAACCAAAGTTGTATGGATGTAGAAAACATTTTCTGATCCAGCTTGGCTCTTCATTTGACGAATTGCTTCCAAGAACGGAAGTGATTCGATATCCCCAACTGTTCCACCAATTTCAGTGATTACGATGTCAGAATCTGTCACTTTACCAGCACGCATAATCTTTTCTTTGATAGCGTCTGTGATATGTGGAATAACTTGGACAGTAGCACCAAGGTAATCTCCATGACGTTCTTTACGTAATACTTCTGAATAAATCTTTCCAGTTGTAACGTTAGAATATTTGTTTAAATTAATATCAATAAAACGTTCGTAGTGGCCTAAATCTAAATCTGTTTCTGTTCCATCATCAGTAACAAAAACTTCACCATGTTGATAAGGACTCATCGTTCCTGGATCCACGTTGATATATGGATCAAACTTTTGAATCGTAACCTTAAGTCCACGATTTTTTAGAAGACGTCCTAGGGATGCAGCAACAATCCCTTTACCTAAAGATGAAACAACCCCACCTGTAACAAAAATATATTTGGTCATTAAAATTCTCCTTTTCTAACATTTATGACTGGTTAAATTAGGAAACACAAAACAGCTGACTTATTGTTGAAAATACTGATACAACAATAAAAAATACCCCCTATTCCGAGAATAGGGGGTATTACCGTTCGTTGTCTGAAAAATCCCAAAAGGATCTCCAGAGCCCAAAAAATATAATACAGAGTTACAGACTATAAGTCAAGTTTGTAAATTTAGTTTTCGTCGTCTTCGTTTAATTCTGACAATTGTCCTTCAATCCCATCTGGGAGAACATCGTTATCATCATCGTTAGAAAGATCTTCAAATGCTGGAGCATCGTCTGATGTAGCATCAGTTGCTTCTACTTCTTCATCTTCTGGATCATCTGAATCGTAGTCGATCACATCATCGTCATCAGCTGCGTCAGCAAGAAAGGCATTAACCTTCTTACGTTTTTTACGTACAGGACGGTCTTCGTCTTCATCTTCAGCGTGAATTAGGGCTTCATCAATTGATTCGAATGGGTACCAAGTACGTAGTCCCCATGTATTTTCGCCTAAGGAAATGAAACTTCCGTCAACGTTTAAATCAGTATAAAATTGTGATAATCGATTTCTAAATTCCTCATCTGTCTTATCTAAATAACTCTGAACCGCATTGGCTAGATCAACAAAAGCCATTGGTTCACCACTCTTAGCTAAAATAGCGTGGGCAACTTCGATCATTGAGAGTTCGTTTTTGTTTTGACCCTTAAAATTTTCTAATTCCAACTGGTGCACGTCCTTTCCACAGTCTATCTCAAATAATACTACAATTAAGCAGTAAATTGCAATCGGATTTTGTAGTTACCAATCAACTGTTCACCTGCAAAAAGTTGATAATCAATGTTTATCTTCCCTGCAAGAGGTCTTTCTTGAATTTCAATTTCTAAAAATGGCGTCACGGTTTCAATCGGAAACATCCCGTAAGGCGTGCGATAGCGTGCTTCAATCCGTTTACCATTAGCAAAACGTAATCGCATTTCACTTTCAGCAGAACGGGTTAATAACACGTTGCCTTCGCCATCAATTTTCATCGTTACTGGCGAACGTTTTCCAGTTTCCTCGTTCATTTCTTGATATCGTAGATAAAGAGAATCGCCCATTTGAAAAACCTGTCCTGGTTCATCAAACGCAAGATGTGTTTTTTCGCCCTCTTGTTCGATAAATGTTTCTAAATGGATTTCAATTGGAATACCATTGTTTAATCCAGCCATTTGAATCCTCCTCTTCATTTCACAGTTCTAATGTAATAA
>JALAGR010000033.1 GCA_022712335.1 Pediococcus sp.
ACTATCCTGCGCATTTTCGATGTCAGCAGGGGAATATGCCTCGGTTAGTTCACAGCGTGATACTGAAAAAGCGGTCGTCGGTGAAGAGGAGCTACGATTGCAAACGGGTGCCGAAGACGAATTAGAACTTGTTGCTCAGTACTATGTCGACAAGGGAGTTAGTGCACAAACGGCCCACGAAATTTCGCAAGCTTTGATGCGAGAGGCGCCTCTCAAAACAGCGGTAAATGTCCGTTATGATATGGATATCGACGATTACTTAAATCCATGGAGCGCAGCGGTTTCATCTTTGATTTCAGCAGCCTTAGGTGGAGTTTTTCCACTCGCAGCTATGACCTTTGCACCAGCACCATTTAAAATGCAGGCGACGATCCTTGCAACGGTCTTCTCCGTAGCATTGACGGGCTTTTTAAGTGCCAAGCTAGGAAATGGAATGGCCAAAAAAGCGGTCATTCGAAATGTACTCGTAGGGATTGTCACCATGTTCATTCATTACTACATTGGAAAATTATTTTAATAAATTTTAGAAATCGTTTTCGAGGCTTACCTTGTAAGCTTTCTTCGACTTTGATAGCCACAAATGCCCGTCTAAAGGCGTTAAAAAGAGTTTGCGCATCGTGAACAATGTGTTACTATAGCCGTGGTTCAAGATTGAGGAAAGGAATGATTTTATTATGAATGAGATCAAGAACCCAAAGAAACGTCGCAAATTAGTGGAATACGCTAATGGACGATCATTGGAAGAAATAAATGGGACAGTTAAGGTGCCTAAGAATATTGGTTTTTGGAAGGCACTGTTTATGTATTCGGGTCCGGGAGCATTAGTTGCTGTTGGTTATATGGACCCCGGTAATTGGTCAACATCAATCACTGGGGGTCAAAACTTCCAGTATATGCTAATGTCGATTATCTTGATTTCGAGTTTAATCGCGATGTTGCTACAGTATATGGCGGCTAAACTGGGAATTGTGAGTCAGATGGACTTGGCGCAAGCAATCCGCGCTAGGACAAGTAAGTCACTAGGAATTGTTTTATGGATTTTAACGGAATTGGCAATTATGGCGACCGATATCGCAGAAGTTATCGGGGCTGCAATTGCACTTTATTTGTTGTTCCATATTCCACTAGTGATTGCAGTATTTATTACGGTTTTTGATGTATTGCTATTATTATTGCTTACTAAGATTGGCTTTAGAAAAATTGAAGCAATCGTGGTGTGTTTGATCATGGTGATTTTGGTGGTTTTCGTCTACCAAGTTGCTCTATCAAATCCTAACTGGGGTGCAGTATTTAGCGGTTTAGTACCAACCACTAAGGCGTTTGAAACATCACCAACAATTGGTGGTATGACACCATTGAGTGGTTCACTTGGAATTATTGGTGCTACAGTTATGCCACATAACTTATACTTGCATTCAGCTGTTTCACAAACGCGTGAAATCGATCATAACGATGAAGAAGATGTTGCAAGAACGCTACGTTTCTCGACATGGGATTCAAATATTCAGCTATCATTCGCATTTATCGTTAATTCACTATTGTTGGTCATGGGAGTTGCCGTGTTTAAGTCGGGCGCTGTCCAAGATCCATCGTTCTTTGGTTTATTCCATGCATTGAATGATACTTCAACTTTGAGTAATGGAATTTTAATCGGAGTAGCGAAAACTGGAGTTCTATCAACATTATTTGCTGTAGCTTTACTAGCTTCTGGTCAAAACTCAACCATCACTGGAACATTAACTGGACAAGTTATCATGGAAGGATTCGTCCACATGCGCATGCCACTTTGGGCACGGCGTTTGATTACGCGTTTACTTTCTGTCGTACCAGTATTGATCAGTGTAATGATTACCAGTGGTAAAGGGGATATTCAAGAACACGAAGCTCTTAACCAATTGATGAACAACTCACAGGTCTTCTTGGCGTTCGCGTTGCCATTCTCAATGATTCCATTGTTGATGATGACCGATAGTCGAGTTGAAATGGGTGACCGTTTCAAGAATAGCTGGCTTGTTAAAATCTTAGGTTGGATTTCAGTAGTTTTCCTAACTTACCTTAATATGACAGGTCTACCAGACTCAATTACTGAGTTTTTTGGAGCTAATCCAAGTGCAAGCGAAGTTCAAATTGCACACATTATTGCTTATATTTTAGTTGCTGGAGTCTTGGCATTACTTGCCTGGACGGTCTTTGAACTTCACAAGGGTAACAAACGTTACGAGTTGGAATTACAGAGTAAAGCGGAAGCTAAGGAGGAAGCATAATGACCTTTGATGTTAAAAGAATATTAGTTGGTGTAGATGATTCTGAAGATGCAGTTTTAGCTTTTGATTATGCCATCAATCTTGCTAAAAAAGCAGATTCCGAATTGGTAATTGTATCAGTTTTGGAAAATGACGAAATGAATGTCTTCCAAGCTCTGGACAAGGATTTTGTTCATGGAGAACGTGCCGAGCTTGAACAACATATCTTGCAATATCAAAAGAAGGCTCAAGATGCTGGAATTCAAAACGTGAAATGTGTCGTTACGGAGGGTGATCCGGGCGAGACCATCGTGGAAGAAGTGATTCCGGCTGTGCAACCAGACCTATTAGTGGTGGGAGCTGAAGCGAAGAAGGGTTTGTCCCGGCGCTTTGGTAGTCAAGCTGCCTACATGGCGAAGTACGCACCGATTACGGTGACCGTGGTTCGTTAGATATCAAATGAAAAAAGGATCAGCGCTGATAGCGTTGGTCCTTTTTTGTTGGATTTATTTAGGTGTCATCACTTTAACGAAACCTTGCTCTACATCTAATTTAATCGGAAGTGCATCACTTGGATCGCCATCGATGCGTGTTTCAACTTTGAGGTTGGGGTCGACAGTGGAAATTTCAATATGCTTTGCTGCCAGTTGATCAACGTCTTTGATGTTGCGGAAACGGCCAGTTACAAAGTAGCTCAAGTAACCTAGGAGTCGCGTGATCGAGAAGTGCTTCAAGACGACAAGGTGGATTTTGCCATCAGATGGAGAAGCAGTCGCATCAAAATTAGTGAAGCCCCCGACGGAATTAGTTGTGGTTGCTAATAAAAAGCGGGTACGATAAACATGTGATTTTTCATCAGGAGTGTTGACCTTGATTTTATAGGAAGTTTTGGCAATCAACTGGCGAATGCCTTTACTCAAGTAAATCAGTGGTCCCCACTTTTTCTTCTCGTCTTGGCCGACGTTGCGGGCCATGTCAGCTAAAGTTCCGAGGGTCAAACTGCTGATGATAGCGCGGTCTTTAGTGTGCGCAAGGTCAACTGCGACCGCTTTACCATGTAGAATAGTATCAAAAGCAGCCGTCTCGTCTTGAGGAATTTCAAGAGCTTTGGCGAAATTATTGACCGTCCCGCCGGGGATGATACCGACTTGGATCGCTTTTTTAGCTTTAAGAAAGGCCGAGAAAACGGTGTTGATCGAACCATCACCACCAATGGTAACGATGGTATCAAATTGGTCGATGTGATCAACAACAAAATTGATGGCTTCTTCACGACTAGCAGTGGCTTTTAAAGTGGTTGGGCGATTTAATTTTTCAGCGGCTTTTTGAAAACG
>JALAGR010000034.1 GCA_022712335.1 Pediococcus sp.
ATACTTAGGTAATTGACTCAAACTAATATTAGCAACATGGGATTGTCCAATTTTGAAGATAACGCCTACAACGCTAGTCACCAATATTCCAATCACAAATCCGCCAGGTACCTTTTTTAGAAATAAAACCAAGGTTATTACTAAACCTAATAGGGCCAATAATGTTTCTGGATTAGTAAGTGATCCAGCTGCTAATAATGATTGCGAACCACCTGACTTAATTAGTTGTGCTTTTTCCAGACCAAGCGTTACTAAAAACAGCCCAATCCCGACGGTTATTCCACTTTTCAAAACATCCGGAATAGTAGCGGATAAAAAATCGCTAATTTTAGTAAATGCAATGATCAAGTAAATAAAACTACTAAAAATCGAAATTGCAATAGCTTGTTCCCAAGTCAAATGCATTCCTATTACCACTGTGTAAGTAAAAAAAGCATTTACTCCCATTCCTGGAGTTAGAATAATTGGTGCATTAGCCCAAAATGCCATAATTAAGCAACCAAATACTGAAGCAAAAATAGTTGCAAAAACACTCAAATTGGCTGGGATTCCCGCATCACTCAAAATCATCGGATTTACAATAATGATATACGAAATCGCAAAAAAACTAGTCAATCCAGCTAATAACTCTGTCCTTAATTCATGTTTGTTTAATAATTTCATCATCAATCACCAAACAAATAATCCAACTGTGGCAGCTGATATAAGCGAAACCAGAATACCCGATAGCAATAAATAACCAACATTTTTAGCTATTAGATTGTTTTTCTTTCTATCAACCAAACCTTTGAAACAGCCAATAATCATTCCCACTGTTGAAAAATTAGCAAAAGACGTTAAGAAAACTGTTAATACTGCTTTATAGTGTGGTGCAAACGTATTTATTGTGCCGGTAACCTTTCCCATTACTACAAATTCGTTCGTTACTAATTTAGTACCCATAAATTGTGCAAATTGGAACGCATCTCCAGTATTTAGACCAAATAACCAAGCAAATGGGAACATAATAATTCCTAAAATGTGTTCAAGAGTTAACCAAGGATTAATAATTTCTAACAGCTTATCCACTAATGCAGCTAGCGCCACGAAAGCGATTACATTTGCTGTGATAATTAAAACTAATTTACCTGCATTTAAGATGGAATCACCTAAAAATGAAAAGAACGGTTCACGAGCCACTTTTTTCTCGGTTTCATCAAAATTTTCCGAGTCTACTTCATCCTCGTTAAAATCCGCATTAGTAGCAGATCCTCCCATAGTTGCAATTGTATCTTCCTCTACTTCAACCGTAACAGGATTTAAAATATTAGTCATAATAATCGCATTCATCACATTAATTGGAATTGCAGTTAAAATAAATTGTCCTGGCATCAAACTTGTATAGGCTCCAATAATTGAGGCAGTTACACAACTCATCGACATCATCGCTAAAGTTAAATTACGTTCTGCTTTCATCTGCTTTAATTGTAATGAAGAAACCGCTAGTGCTTCTGTATTACCCAAAAACATCATTTCAACAGCGAAAAATGATTCAAACTTTGGTTGGCCAGTAATTTTAGACAGGCCCTTTCCAATCCACTTAATAATCCAAGGTAAAATGCCAATATATGTCAAAATATCAAACAATGGAATAATCATTAAGATTGGTAATAAAGAACTTGTCACAAAATTCATAGATTTCACATCTACCCAATCCGCTAACGCAAATTCAATACCTTTATATGCCACCTGAACCAGTTGGTTGAATCCTGCTGATGCTCCTTCAACAATACTTCGTCCTACTGGGAAGCTAGTCAAAAACCAAGCCAATACTAGGTTCAATACAAGCATAATCCCAACTGATTTCCATTTGATTTTGCTTCGATTTTTCGAGAACAGAATCCCAATTCCTAAAAAAACTAATAGTCCGATGATGTTAATGAATAAATACATAATATTCCGCTCCTTAACTAATTGCAGTTTCTAAAGCTACTTTAATCATATTATTGAATGATTTCTCACGTTCTTCAGCGGTAGTCTCTTCTCCCGTTATAATATGGTTACTAACCGTTAAAACGGCCAACGCCTGTACGTCATATCTCGCTGCAATTGTATATAAGGCAGCTGCTTCCATTTCAGAACCCAACACGCCATATTGAATTAGTTTTTCTCGATCCATTTCATCATTATAGAAACGATCTTCTGACAAAATATTACCAACTCGAACTGGAATATCATTCTTTTTAGCAGCTTCATAAGCATTTAATAACATTTCAAAATTAGCTGTTGGAGCATAATAAATATCTCTGCCAAATATATTTTCAATAATTGATGAATCTGTGCTTGCTGATTGTGCAATCAAAACATCGCGTACATGGACATCTGGGCTCATTCCACCACAGGTACCAACCCTTATAAGGGTTTTAACACCATATGAATTAATCAACTCATTTGTATAAATTGAAATGGAAGGAATTCCCATGCCCGAAGCTTGGATTGAAACGCGCTTGCCTTTGTACGTTCCTGTATATCCAAATGCATTTCGAATTGTACTATAACATTGAGGATCATCTAGAAAAGTTTCCGCAATATACTTTGCACGTAATGGATCACCTGGTAATAAAACTGTGTCTGCAATTTCGCCCACTTTAGCTCCAATATGTGTACTCATAATTAATTCCTCCTATTTCAATTCACTTAGAAAACTAGTACCGATTTCATTACCCTTAACATTAAAATTGTTTAAAATTGTTGCTCCTAAATCAGCATATGTTGCACGTATTCCCAACGATTTTCCCTCTTTTAAACTTGGTGTATAAGCTAACAACGGAACATACTCACGTGTATGGTCAGTACCTTTAAAACCTGGATCATTGCCATGATCAGCAGTAATAAGTAATAAATCGTCATCCTTTAAAAGTCCAAGAAATTCGCCTAATTGTTTATCAAACTCCATCAATGCCTTTCCATATCCTTCAGGATTACGGCGATGTCCATACATAGCATCAAAATCAACTAAATTTGTAAAACTAAATCCATTGAAATTTCTCTTAGCATTTTTAATAGTTTGGTTCATACCATCATGGTTGCTTTCAGTATGAACACCTTCTGTAATACCTTGTCCAGAGAAAATATCATTGATTTTTCCAACCGCTAAAACATCAAAGCCAGCATTTTTCAAGCAATCCATGTCTGTCTCACTTGTAGGAGCCAACGTATAATCATGACGATCCGAGGTACGTTCAAAATTATCTTTGTTAGTACCTACATATGGACGAGCAATCACACGACCAATTCTATATGGCTTTTCGATAGTGATCGAGCGAGCATATTTACAAATATCGTATAGTTCTTCAAGAGGAATAATCGCTGTATTTGCTGCAATTTGTAAAACAGAATCGCCTGATGTATAAACAATTAAAGCACCTGTTTTGAGTTGTTCTTCACCATAGTCGCGAATAACATCAGTCCCCGAATATGGTTTGTTAACAATAATTGAACGTCCACTAAATTCTGCAATCTTATCTAGTAATTCCTTTGGAAATCCATTAGGGAAAAATCCAAGTGGTTCTTTAACAGGCACTCCCATCATTTCCCAATGACCGTCCATACTATCTTTACCAACCGAAGTTTCATGCATCTTTCCATAAAACCCAAGTGGCTTATCTGCAACAGGCACTCCTTCAATCGGATTTTCTGGTCTAATATTGCTTAGTCCTAATTTTTGAAGATTAGGAACTTTAAATTGACCTTTCCAATATTCACCAATATGTCCTAAGGTATCTGAACCAATATCATCAAAATCAGCTGCATCGCTAGCTTCGCCAATTCCTACTGAATCGGTCACAATTGTAAATACACGCTTAAACTTCATTTCTTTTTCCTCCTTAATTAAATTTAATGATTTTAACTATTCATAATTTTTACGCCTGAACTAGCTCCTAGACGTGTTGCACCTGCTTCAACCATCGCTTCAGCTTCTTCTTTAGAATGAATGCCCCCAGCTGCCTTAACACCTAGACGATTTCCAACTGTTTGACGCATTAATTTAACATCTGCAACAGTTGCTCCCCCCTTAGAAAAACCAGTTGACGTTT
This sequence comes from Pediococcus sp., assembly GCA_022712335.1. Lineage (GTDB taxonomy): Bacteria > Bacillota > Bacilli > Lactobacillales > Lactobacillaceae > Pediococcus. The sequence continues at coordinate 4,077 of JALAGR010000034.1, forward strand.
TAACAAAATCAGCTCCAGCTTTTTCACATAATTCACAGGCACGAACTTTTTCTTCTTCAGTCAAAAGCACAGCTTCGATAATAACTTTGACAAGCTTATTTTGTTGATGTCCTGCTTCTACCACTGCTTTAACATCTTTCATTACTGCATCATCATGTTTTGCTTTTAGTTCCCCAATATTGATCACCATATCTAATTCGGTAGCACCATTCTTTACCGCATCTTCAGCTTCGAACACTTTAGCAGCTGTTGTTGTTGCTCCTAGAGGAAAACCAATTACTGTAACAGTTTTAATATCCGTTCCCTTTAATTTATCAGCTACATATGATACCCAGTAAGGATTGATAACGACTGAAGCAAAATTGTATTCACGTGCTTCTTTAATAATTTGATCAACTTGTTCTTGAGTTGCTTCTGGTGCCAAAATTGTATGTTCAATATATTTTGCTAGATTC
>JALAGR010000006.1 GCA_022712335.1 Pediococcus sp.
AGTATAACCGAATTATTATTCATCGTCACCAACGCCCAGATCCCGATGCAATTGGATCTCAAGTTGGGCTAGCAAAAATTTTGCAAGCATCATTTCCACACAAGCAAATTAAAGTGGTTGGAAAGCAAATCGATGGATTAAGTTGGTTAGGAAACATGGACGAGATTGAAGGCGACTTCTTTGACGATGCTTTGGTAATCGTGATTGATACTGCTAATTCTCCTCGAATCGACGACCGTCGCTTTGAAAATGGTGCATTTTTGATTAAAATTGACCATCACCCCAATGATGATCAATTTGGTGATTTGATGTGGGTTAAGGAAGACGCGTCAAGTAGTTCGGAATTAGTTTTCGATTTTTATAATTATTTCAAGGATCAATTAACACTAACTGCAGATGCTGCTAAGGATCTTTATGCAGGAATCGTCGGTGATACTGGACGATTCATGTACGCAGCTACAAGTGCTCATACGCACAGTGTGGTAGCTGGCTTGATGGAAACCGGATTTGATATGGTAGAAGTTAACCAAACCCTTGATGAAATTCCAGAATCAGTAGCTCATTTGTCAGCATACGTGTATGACAATTTACAAATCAATGATAATAGCGCAGCTCATATCATTTTAAGCAAGGAAGCTTTAGATAAATTTGATTTGAAAGATGCTGGAACGGCTGGAATCGTTTCACTACCAGGTCATATTACAACGGTTAAATGCTGGGCAATTTTTGTTGAACAAGATGATCATTCTTATCGTGTTCGACTTCGCTCAAAGGGTCCAGTGATCAACGAACTTGCAAAGAAACACGACGGCGGTGGGCATCCACTTGCTAGTGGTGCTAAGGCAGCTAACATCGAAGAAGTTAACCAAATTGTAAGTGAATTAGATCAATTGGTTTAGACAAGGAGTATTTAATGAACGAATTTCAAAAATTTAATCTAAAACCATTTTTAATGACGGCTTTAGACGAGATTAACTTTAAAACACCCACCCCAGTTCAAGATAAAGTGATTCCACTAATCGCGAACGGAAAAAGTGTTGTTGGACAATCTCAAACGGGGAGTGGTAAAACCCATGCTTTTCTTCTACCAATTTTTAACGATATCGATCCAGAACTAAATGCGATTCAAGCGGTAATTACGACACCAAGTCGTGAATTGGCTTATCAAATTTATGAAGATGCCAAGCAATTGGCATCAACGTCAGAAGTTAAGATCGAAATCGGTAATTACGTTGGTGGTACTGATAAAAAGCGTCAAGTTGAAAAACTAGGGCATCATCAACCAGCAATTATTATCGGAACTCCAGGTCGTGTGCTTGATTTATTAAAAGAACGCGCCTTAAACTTCCGTCAAGTTAAGTACATGGTTATTGATGAAGCTGATATGACGCTAGACATGGGATTTTTAAATGCGGTTGATCAAATTGCTGCTGCAATGCCATCAAAACTTCAGATTTTAGTTTTCTCAGCTACAATTCCACAACGCTTGAATGTTTTCTTGAAGAAATACATGGATCACCCTGTAATCGAGGAAATTCCAACTGAAACAACGATTAGTCCTACAATCAAAAATATTTTAATCTCAACGAAGAGTTCTGGTAAAAATAATTTGATTTACAAATTGTTGACGATGGGTGAACCATATTTGGCATTGATTTTTACTAACACTAAAGAACGTGCTGACGAATTAACAGGTTACCTTAAGGGACAGGGATTAGATGTTGCAAAAATTCATGGTGGCATCCAACCTCGTGAACGTAAACGAATCATGAAGGATATTCACCGTCTTCGTTATCAATACGTTGTAGCAACCGATTTGGCTGCTCGTGGAATTGATATTGATGGTGTTTCAATCGTCATTAATGATGATATTCCTACTGACCTTGAATTCTTTATTCATCGTGTGGGACGTACTGGACGAAATGGTATGTCTGGAACAGCTGTTACGCTTTACATGCCAAATGAAGAAGACAAAGTTGCTGACGTTGAAAAGATGGGAATTACATTCATACCTCAACAAATTCGTGATAACGAATTAGTGGACACGTATGAACGCGACCGCCGTCAAACGCGTCGTCTTAGCCAAAAGAAACTTGATCCAACCATGATTGGAATGGTTAAGAAAAAGAAGAAGAAGGTTAAGCCTGGTTACAAACGTCGTATCCGTAAAGCAATTTCTGAAAAAGAAGTTCGTGACCGTCGTATGGAACAACATCAGGCAGTTCGTGAAGCTAAAAAGGCTAAGATTAAACAATCACGTAATAAGCGAAGATAAATTGACATTTTAAAGTTGATTTTCTATAATTAGCTGTAATAATTTTAAAAATCATTTGGGATATACGGACATGGCTACCTTAGTTTAAGAGACATTCTGGTTGGTGTGAAGAATGAAGAGAAATTTCCGCGCTACCCATGTTAATGAATCGTTTTCTCAGCGTTAATGAGACTCAAGAGGTATACGATTAAACATCGTTGCAAGTAAAGTGGTACCGCGCAATCGCGTCTTTATTTTACATGCAACGGTGTTTTTTATTTTAGGAGGAAATAATGGAAAGAAAATCAAGTAGTGAAATTCGTCGAATGTATTTAGATTTTTTCAAGAGTAAAGGGCACGTAATTGAACCTAGTGCATCACTTGTTCCCCAAGATGACCCAACTTTATTGTGGATTAATTCTGGTGTTGCAACTATGAAAAAATACTTTGATGGAAGTGTTGTTCCAGACGTTCCTCGTTTAACAAGTTCACAAAAAAGTATTCGTACAAATGATATTGAAAATGTTGGTCATACAGCTCGTCACCATACGTTATTTGAAATGCTTGGTAACTTTTCTGTAGGTGATTATTTCAAAGAAGAGGCTGTTCATTGGGCTTGGGAACTATTAACGTCTAAAGAATGGTATGGTATGGATCCTGAAAAGCTATATGTTACGGTTTATCCTAAAGATGAAGAAGCCAAAAAGGTTTGGTTGGAAACACCAATCGATCCAAGTCATATTGTAGAAGTAGAAGACAATTTCTGGGATATTGGTGAAGGCCCTAGTGGTCCTGATTCAGAAATTTTCTACGACCGTGGAGAGTCATTTAACAACCTCGCTGATGATGATCCAGAAAATTACCCTGGTGGCGAAAATGAACGTTGGCTTGAAATTTGGAACATTGTGTTCTCTCAATTTAACCATAAGCCAGATGGCTCATACGAACCATTACCACATAAAAACATTGATACGGGGATGGGATTAGAACGTGTTGTATCTGTTTTCCAAGATGCACCAACTAACTTTGAAACAGATTTGTTTTTACCAATTATTAACGAAGTGGAAAAACTTAGTGGTAAAAAATATGGTGAAAATAAAGAAAGTGACATTTCATTTAAGGTGATTGCGGATCATGCACGTGCAATTACATTTGCTATCGGTGATGGTGCAATTCCTTCTAACGAAGGTCGTGGTTATGTTATTCGTCGTTTGCTTCGTCGTGCAGTTATGCATGGTAAGCAATTAGGTGTAAACGAAACATTCCTTTACAAGATGGTTCCGGTTGTAGGCGAAATCATGAAGGATTACTATCCTGAAGTTCTTGCAGACCAAGAATACATTGCCAAAGTTATCAAATCTGAAGAAGATCGCTTTAGTGAAACTCTTACAGATGGACTTGAACTATTAAACACGATCATTGATGAAACTAAAGCTAAAGGTGCTGATACGATTTCTGGCTTTGACGCTTTCCGCTTATTCGATACGTATGGTTTCCCACTTGAATTAGCTAAAGAATATGCTAGCGACAAAGGTCTAGACGTTGATGAAGCTGGTTTTGAAGATGAAATGCAAAAGCAAAAAGAACGTGCACGTTCAGCTCGTTCTACTGAAAAATCAATGGGTGTTCAATCTGACCTATTAACGGACTTAAAGACGGAAAGTGAGTACGTGGGATACAATAGTTTACGCGTTGATAATTCTGTTCTTAAAGATGTTATCCAAGACGGTAAATTGACAGACGTTGTCAAGCCTGGTGAGGCACGTGTTCTATTTAATATCACACCTTTCTATGCTGAAATGGGTGGACAAGTTGCCGATCAAGGTGAAATCAGAGATGCTGATGGTAATATTGTGGCAGAAGTTGTAGATGTTCAACATGCACCGAATGGTCAAAACTTACACACAATCAAAGCCGTAAAAGAAATGCACAGTGGTGAAACTTATACACTTGAAGTAAACCGAGCATTCCACTTGAAAGTTGAAAAGAATCATACTGCTACTCATTTACTTGACCAAGCACTTCGTGATATTTTGGGTGACCATACACAACAAGCGGGTTCGTTAGTTGAACCTGGATACCTCCGTTTTGACTTTACGCATTTTGGACAAGTTACTAACGAAGATCTTGATCGTGTTGAAAAAATTATTAACGAAAAAATTTACGACGAAATCCCAGTAACAACAGTTGAAACTGATATTGAAACTGGTAAAAAAATGGGAGCAATCGCCTTATTTAATGACAAATATGGCAAGAAAGTTCGTGTCGTTGGAATTGGTGACTACTCAAAAGAATTCTGTGGTGGTACGCATGTTAAGAACACTAACGAAATCGGCCTCTTCAAAATTGTTTCAGAATCTGGAGTTGGTGCAGGAGTACGCCGAATCGAGGCTGTAACTTCACAAGCCGCACTTGAATTCTTAAACTCAGAAGAAAATCTTTTGAAGAAGTCTGCAGTTCTTTTGAAGAGTGCTCAATTAAAAGACGTTCCAGCTAAGGTTGAGCAACTTCAAAGTAATGTAAAAGAATTAAGTCAAAAAATTAGCCAATTAGAAGCTAAGATTGCAAAATCTCAAGCTGCTAATATTGGGGATGAAATGGTTGAAATCAATGGAGTGCGTTTGATCGCCGTTGATGTCCAAGTTTCTGGAATGGACCAACTTCGTCAAATGGCTGATGATTGGAAGAATAAAGACCAATCAGATGTTTTAGTATTAGCTGCTAAGATTGGCGACAAAGCTAATTTGATTGCTGCTGTTAAAGACGACTTTGTTAAAAAGGGACTAAAAGCTGGCGATTTAATTAAAACTATTGCTCCTAAAGTTAATGGTGGCGGTGGTGGCCGTCCTAACATGGCTCAAGCTGGTGGTTCTAATCCAGATAATATTAAGGCTGCACTACAAGAAGCCCAAGAATGGTTAAAAAACCAAGCGTAATATTACGAGTTAGTTACGAGAAGCCCCATTCATTGTGATTTAGTTATTAATAAAGTAAAATTAGAACTAGTATGTGAAGAGGGGTGCTAACAGTGGGAAAACTTGATGAAACAATGTTCTTTGATTTTGGAGACAATAAACAAAACGATGTCAGGGAAACTTTAAAAACAGTCTACGATGCACTTGAAGAAAAGGGATATAACCCTATCGATCAAATCGTTGGTTATTTAATTTCAGGTGATCCGGCATACATTCCACGGTTGAATGATGCTCGTAATTTGATTCGGAAACATCAGCGCGATGAGATTATCGAAGAATTAGTTCGATACTATCTATCTGAACAAATCGCTGATAGCAAAAAGGAAGAAAATTAATGAGATTAATGGGAATGGATGTCGGTTCAAGAACAGTCGGAATCTCGGTTAGCGATCAGTTGGGATGGACTGCTCAAGGAGTTGAGATTATTCCAATCAACGAAGACGAAGAGGTTTTCGGGATTGAACGCGTCAAAGAATTAGTAAAAGAATATGATGTTGTTGGTTTTGTTTTAGGATTACCTAAAAACATGAACAACACTGAGGGACCAAGGGTCGAAGCAGCTCGCAATTACGGCAAGTTGCTAGAAGAGACTTTCGGATTACCCATCGATTTTCAGGATGAACGACTAACAACGGTTGAAGCTGAGCGAATGTTAATTGAGCAAGCAGATACTTCTCGTTCAAAACGAAAAAAAGTGATCGACAAATTAGCAGCTAGCCTAATTTTAGAAAACTACTTAAACGGACATGGAAAGTTAATCGATAGATTAAAGTGAGGACAAGCATATGGATAACGAAGAACAAAAGATTACACTTGTTGACGAACACGGAAATGAAGAATTGTACAACGTACTATTTACGTTTGATTCAGAGGACTATGGTCGTTCATACGTCCTACTTTATCCATCTGAAGCAGAAGCAGACGAAGAGGTTGATATTCAAGCCTATGGTTTTATCCCAGATGAAAACCATGATTTAGGTGAAGGCGAATTGATTCCAATCGAATCTGATGAAGAATGGGATATGGTCGAAGAAGTCTTGAACACATTCCTTGGTGATGAAGACCAAGATTAATTTCCTAGAAACGGTCCTTGTTTGACGATGAGATATTATCTATCGGCGAGCGGGCCGTTTTTGATTTGAAATGAAATGAGACTAATATGAATAAGAAAATTTTGGATGTTTTAGAATACGATAAAATTAAACAAGCCATTAGACAGTTTGTGGCTACCGAAAATGGGGCTAAAGAGTTACGTGAACTTGTACCAAGTAATGATGAAAATGCAGTACGTAGCGCCCTTAAGCAAACGCTAGATGCTGTTAATATTTATCGTTTAAAAAATGGAATTCCAGTACCACGCCTCGAAGATATCACAGAAGCATTGCAACGACTAAAAATCGAAGCAGCTTTGAATGGACAAGAGTTAGCTCAAATTGGTCGGATTTTAAGAGCTACACGGACTGTGATTAACTTTTTTGATGACTTAGAAAGTGAAGAAATCGAAATTGTAGAACTAAACCAGGTGATTGAACAATTAGTTACCATTCCAGAAGTTGAAGAACGATTGAGTAATTCGATTGAAGGGAATGGACATTTACTAAATTCAGCTTCAAGTGAATTAAGAAGGATTCGCGCTTCGATTACGCGCATTGAAAGTGACGTTCGATCACGAATGGAAAAATTTACGCGTGGTAATAATGTTAAATATTTAAGTGAACCCATCGTAACGATTCGTAATGAACGCTATGTTATTCCCGTTCGGGTTGAATATCGTTCTAAATTTGGTGGTGTCGTGCATGATCAAAGTTCTTCAGGACAAACACTCTATGTTGAACCGGAATCTGTAGTCGATTTAAATAATGAACTGCGCCAAAATCAAGTGGCAGAAGTCCATGAAGAACAACGAATTCTACAAGAACTTAGTGAATTGGTTGCTCCTTATACCGATACTTTAAAAGGTAATAGTCGTATTTTGGGACATTTGGATTTGCTAAATGCTAAAGCCCAATATGCTCATAAGTTAAAAGCGACTGAGCCACAAATCTCAGTTTCAAACGAGATTAATTTACGTGAAGCGCGCCATCCACTAATTGATCAGAAAAAAGTCGTTTCCAATGATATTAAATTGGGTGGCGATTATGAAACTCTAGTAATTACCGGACCTAATACAGGTGGTAAGACGATTACGTTAAAAACGGTCGGATTACTTCAATTAATGGCACAGTCTGGGATGTTTATTCCAGCTAATGAAAATAGTACTGTACGAATTTTTGATGAGATTTTTGCTGATATCGGAGATGAGCAATCAATCGAACAAAATTTGAGTACGTTCTCTTCCCATATGGATAATACGATTCGAATTTTAGGTAATTTAAATGCGCGCTCATTAGCACTATTTGATGAACTAGGTGCCGGAACAGATCCTAAAGAAGGAGCTGCTCTAGCAATTGCCATTTTGGACAAAGTTCGAAGTACGGGGGCCGTTTCAATGACTACGACCCATTATCCAGAATTAAAGACATACGGCTATGAACGATCAGGAACCATCAATGCTAGTATGGAATTTGATGTCGATACACTCCAACCAACCTATAAATTATTGCTAGGAATCCCAGGTCAAAGTAATGCCTTTGAGATTTCAAAACGTTTAGGTTTGGATAGCGATATTATCGATCAAGCTCGTGGTTTAGTTGACCAAGATAGTCAAGATTTAAACAATATGATTAAAGATTTAACGACACGTCAAAAGCGTGCTCAAAATATTAATCAGCAGGCAGTTGATTTACTTGAACAGACAGAAAAATATCACCAAACCTTAGTTAAAGGTGTGGATAGTCTAAATTCTCAGCGCAACAATTTAATTGAAAGTGCAAAAGAAGATGCTAATCGGATTGTTAATGATAGTCAAGCTGAAGCAGACCGCATTATTAAGCGTCTACGCAAGTTAGAGCATTCCACGGGAAGTTTTAAGGAAAATGATTTAATCGACGCCAAAAGCAAAATTAACGCGCTTCATCAAGATACTAACCTAAAGCGCAATAAAGTTTTACGTCGTGCCAAAGAAGCTCAGAAATTCCATGAAAATGATGAAGTAATTGTTTTAACGTATGGTCAACGTGGTGAGTTACTTCGTCAAGTTGATAAAAAGCACTGGGAAGTTCAAATGGGAATTATGAAGATGAAGGTTGCAGTCGACGAACTTGAAAAAATCAAACCGGATAAGACGGTGAAGCGTCGTGTTCATAATTCGGTGCAAAGAACGGCTTCTGCTGGTGTTAAGACTACTTTGGATTTACGTGGAAAACGATATGAAGATGCTCTTACTGAAACGGATCGTTATATTGATGCAGCATTACTAGCTGGGTATGATGAAGTAACAATCGTACATGGTAAGGGAACTGGCGCCCTCAGAAGTGGAATCACTAAGTATCTTCGAAGTAATCGACGCATCAAAGATTTCGAGTATGCGCCCGCTAATGCTGGTGGAAATGGAGCAACCATCGTTCATTTTAAATAATCCTTATAAAATGTAAGCTAAATATTTTATTTGGCTTGTAAAGACTGGTATAGTTAACGTAACAAAATGTGAAAGAGGGTAATTCAAATGGTTGAAGCTATTACAGATGCAAACTTTGAAGAAAAAACAAACACTGGTGTAACACTCACTGATTTTTGGGCAACTTGGTGCGGTCCTTGTCGGATGCAATCACCTGTCGTTGAACAATTAGCGGATGAAATGGGTGACAAGGTTACATTTTCTAAGATGGATGTTGACCAAAATCCAGAAACAGCCAAAAACTTTGGAATCATGAGTATTCCAACATTATTAGTTAAAAAAGATGGTGCGGTTGTGGATTCAATCGTAGGTTACCATTCAAAAGAACAATTGGCTAAGATTTTAGACCAATACGTTTAAGCTGATTTAATCAAATGAATATTTTGGAAGAAATCAATTTTGAATAAATTGGTTTCTTTTTTTGATAGAAGGAACCCGTGGTATACTCCCTTTTTAAGAGGAAATTTAGTATTATAGAGATATGTATAATTTTATGGAGTGGGGGGAATTAGAATGGATAATCGTCCAATTGGTTTTATGGATTCAGGTGTCGGTGGACTTACAGTCGTTAAATCGGCGAAAAAGTTGCTGCCAAATGAAGAAATTATCTTTATTGGAGACGAAGCGAGAATGCCGTATGGCCCTCGTCCCACAGAAGAAGTCGTCGAATTTTCACGGCAAATGGCATCATTTTTGATGACTAAAAATATTAAAGCACTCGTTATTGCATGCAATACGGCAACGAATGCGGCGCTTGATGTATTACAACAGGAACTTCCAATTCCAGTGATTGGCGTGATTAAACCCGGAGCGATTGCAGCTGCCCAGGAAACTAAAAATCAAAGAGTTGGTGTAATTGCTACTTTGGGAACAATCAAATCAAACGCATATCCTGAGGCATTGTCAGCAATTAATGCTACACTTCAAACTTACCCAGTGGCATCTCAAGAATTTGTAGAGTTAGCTGAAGCAAATGAGCTGCATACAGTAAAATCACAAAAAATCATTGATCAGAAATTGGCTCCATTTAAGCAAAATCAAATCGATACTTTGATTTTAGGGTGTACCCATTTCCCGCTTTTAGAAGCTGGAATTCAAGCAGCAGTAGGACCTAATGTTACTTTAGTCGATCCAGGAGTGGAAACAGTGCGTCAATTAACTGAAATTTTAGCTGAACAAGACCTCCAACGTGAAGAAGATGGTAAAGTAGTAAATCAATATTATTCAACTGGCAGTATTGAAACGTTCGGTGAAATCGCACGCACACTGTTAAACGAAGACTTAAGCGTTGAAAAAGTTAAAATTGATTAGGAGAAAATAGATGAGTAATGAAATTTTGATTGCCACAAAAAACGATGGTAAGTTACAAGAATTCAAGCAAATTTTTGAACAAAAAGGAATTGTTGTAAAGTCCTTGAAAGACATTGATGACGATGTTGAAATCGTTGAAAATGGATTAACTTTCGAAGAAAATGCACGTTTAAAAGCGGATGGCTATGCTAAATCAGTTGGTATTCCAGTTCTTGCCGATGATTCTGGGCTGGAAATCGATGCCTTGAATGGTCGACCAGGAATTTTTTCAGCACGTTATGCTGGTGATCATAATGATGCAGCTAACAATGCTAAAGTTTTAAGTGAATTGGGCGGAATCCCAGATGAAAAACGTACAGCAACATTCCATTCGACGTTAGTAGTTCGTAAACCAGACGGTAGCGAACTTGTGGCTAATGGGAACCTGCGCGGACGGATTTTAGGAGTTCCGCGAGGAGATAACGGGTTTGGTTACGATCCACTTTTCTTTGTTGAAGATAAAGCAAAAACTTTAGCAGAGATGACACGTGAAGAGAAAAATGAAATTAGTCATCGTGCGTTGGCAATTGAAGACTTACTTGTTAACTTTGATAAATTTTGGGAATAAATTAAAAGGAATGACATTTTTACATGTCATTCCTTTTTGTTTAGTTTTGAATTTTGATTTGTTCTTTAGCCAAAGCACGTAAACAACGATCTAAAATCATTGTTTTCATCGGTGTTTGGTAACCAGCCCTAACTTTGGCCGAAACTTGAATTCCAAGATAACCGTAAGTTTTTTCAACAACGGGCGCTAAAACGATGGGGGTAGCTTTAATTTTATCAGAGTCGTGCTTAATCGACCCCAACTGTTCACGCAACAAATCTTTAGCACGGTCGATTTCAAATGGATCGCTAATCCGTAGAAAAATCGTAATGGTTTGACTACCGCGAGAATGATTGGAAATGGTTGAAATGGAACGATTTGGTAAGTAATGCAATGTTCCATCAAGCGCTTGGAGCTCAATCGTACGTAAGCCAATTGAGACAACGGTTCCATCGATGGCTTGAATAGTGACACTGTCGCCGACTCGCAATTGGCCTTCAATTAAAATAGTCAACCCGTTAATAATATCCGAAACAATTCCCTGTGTACCCAGCCCAATTGCCACACTTAAAATTCCAGCTCCAGCAAGCAAAGTACCAACGGGAACGCCTAAGTTTGACAGAATTGTATAG
>JALAGR010000035.1 GCA_022712335.1 Pediococcus sp.
ATATATACATAATTCTGTAATTTTAGTATTGATAAAAAAGTGCTTAATGGTATAAAATAGATAGACCGAAATGAGGTGACAGCATGCGAGATTATTTACAGCTTTTAAATGACTTAAAAGATGGATCGATCGAGGAGCTGAAGATTACTGCTGAAGAGTTTCAAGAATTCCAACCAATCTTCATGGAATTCCCTGAAAGAAAGCAAGTGATTGGAAGAGCAGACCGGGGTGGTATTGTTGTTTATCACTTTGAAAATAATGAAAGCAATTAGCAGGATTGTTTAAGTTTTATGTAAGGGCTTGCTTTAAAGCTGATAAATTGATATTATTCTTGTCAAAGGCTTATAAATAATTAGCGCTCGTTCGCGACTTAGTTAGGTCAAAATTTATGTGTACTCAAAAGGAGATATTTTATTATGGAAAAACGCGACTTTCATGTAATTGCAGAAACAGGTATCCACGCACGTCCAGCTACATTGTTGGTACAATCAGCTAGCAAATTCAACTCAGACATTCAATTAACATACAAAGAAAAATCAGTTAACTTGAAGTCAATCATGGGTGTTATGTCACTTGGTGTTGGCCAAGGTGCAGACGTTACTATCTCAGCTGATGGTGATGACGAAGCAGACGCAATCGCAGCACTTGAAGATACAATGAAGAAGGAAGGACTTTCCGACTAATGGCTGGTACATTAAAAGGTATCGCGGCCAGTGATGGGATTGCCATTGCTAAAGCATATTTGATGGTGGATCCAGATCTTTCTTTTGAAAAGAAAAACATTACTGACGTTGAAGCAGAAATCAAACGTCTTCATGACGCTTTAGAAAAGTCTAAAGAAGAACTTTCACTTATCAAAGCTAAGGCTGCTGAAAACCTTGGTGCTGAAGAAGCTGAAGTTTTTGAAGCTCATTTAACAATTCTTTCTGATCCAGAATTAATTGGTAATATTGAAGACAAAATTAAAAACGACACAATTAATGCAGAAGAAGCAACAAAGGAAGTTACTGATAACTTTATTTCAATGTTTGAAGCAATGACTGACAATGTTTATATGCAAGAACGTGCCGCAGATATTCGTGACGTTACAAAACGCTTGATGAGTCATTTACTTGGGGTAGAACTTCCTAACCCAGCTTTAATTAACTCAGAAGTTGTAATTGTTGCGCATGACTTGACTCCAAGTGATACAGCACAATTGGATCGTCGTTACGTTAAGGGATTCATTACAGATATTGGTGGTCGTACATCACATTCTGCAATTATGTCTCGTACCCTTGAAATTCCAGCAGTTGTTGGTTCTGAAAAGGCTACTACTAGCGTAAAACAAGGCGAAATGATGATTGTTGATGGACTTACAGGGGATGCAATCATTGCACCAACTGATGATGAAATCAAATCGTATCAACAAAAGAGTGAAGACTTCAAAGCTCAAAAAGCTGAATGGGACAAACTAAAAAATGAAAAGACTGTTTCAAAAGACGGTGTTCATTTTGACTTAGCTGCTAATGTTGGTACACCTGATGATTTACAAGGTGTACTTGACAATGGTGGAGAAGCCGTTGGTTTATTCCGCTCTGAATTCTTATACATGAACGCTTCAGAATTGCCATCAGAAGATGACCAATTTGAAGCTTATAAGAAAGTTGTTGAAGGCATGAACGGCAAGCAAGTCGTTGTTCGTACAATGGATGTTGGTGGAGACAAGGATCTTCCTTACTTACCACTTCCTGAAGAAATGAACCCATTCTTGGGTTACCGTGCTATCCGTATCAGTTTGGATCGCACAGACTTATTCCGTACACAACTTCGTGCTTTACTCCGTGCATCAGCATTCGGTAAACTTGCAATCATGTTCCCAATGATCGCAACTGTTGCTGAATTCAAAAAAGCTCGCGCAATCTATGATGACGAACGTCAAAAGATGGTTGATGCTGGGCAAGAAGTTGGTGATATCCAAGTCGGTATGATGATGGAAATCCCAGCTGCTGCTATGATTGCTGACAAGTTGGCTAAGTATGTAGACTTCTTTAGTATTGGAACAAATGATTTGATTCAATACTCATTCGCTGCTGATCGTGGTAACGAAAAGGTTTCATACTTGTATCAACCATATAACCCATCATTGCTACGTTTAATCAAACAAACAATTGATGCTTCACATGCTGAAGGCAAGTGGACAGGTATGTGTGGTGAAATGGCCGGCGATCAAATCGCTGTTCCAATCTTAATGGGACTTGGTTTAGACGAATTCTCAATGAGTGCAACTTCAATCTTGAAGACACGTTCATTGATGAAGAAGTTAACAACCGACGATATGAAGAAGTTAGCTGAAAAGGCTGTTACAGAAGCTGAAACTAACGAAGATGTAATTAAGTTAGTCCAAGATACTGTCGACAACATTTAATCTAAAGCAAACTAATTTAGAACCGCTGACAATTGCGTCGCGGTTCTTTTTTGTTTTCTAGGAGGAAGACGATATGAAATTCAAACTAAAATCTGGGGAAGAAATTTTTTTCGAGGATGAAGGACAAGGAGTTCCGATACTATTTTTGACAGGATTTGGTGGAAATACTGAAATCTGGTCAGGACAGGTAAACTTTTTTCTACAACGTGGGTACCGTGTGATCCGATTAGACTATTTGAATCATGGTCAATCTGACAGAGTAGACTACGATTTACAAATTGGTGATTTGGCAGATGAAGTTTTACAACTAGCGGATTATTTACAGTTAAAAGAACCAATTGGAATTGGTAATTCAATGGGAACGGCAGTCCTATTGAATATTTTGCATTTAAGAGGATGGGATTTCCTTAGCAAAGCAATTTTTGTGGATCAATCGCCTAAGATGCTCAATGATGATGAATGGCCGCTAGGATTTAAAAACTTAACTGTGGCTAACTTTGATGAAGTGATGAATGAGCCAATTGTCCGTCCGGCTTACAAACGAATCGACGAGTTTGTATTCAAAAACTCTAAGGAAGTAGATCAGGCACATCCTTTTTCACAACCAAAAAACCGTTCATTAGTAAAAGGTCATGCTAAAAAGGATTGGCGTTTCGTTTTAAAAGAAGCAACCAAACCAGTTTTATTTATCATGGGTGAGAAGAGTCCTTTTTTCAATGCTGAAAAGGCGGGTATATTAAAAGACCTTAACGCTAACATTAAGGTCGATATCATGAAAAACGTTGGGCATATACCAATGGCTGAAGATCCAGCTGAGTTTAATCAACTAGTATTACGATTTTTGTAAGGTCTGCTCCAGCGTTTGCATATCGCATTTTAAACCAATATAATTAACACCAACATAGTTATTTAGCATGGAAAGGGAGATTCGCTGTGAATATTGGATTATTTACCGACACCTACTTTCCGCAAGTGAGCGGGGTAGCAACATCGATAAAGACACTGCGCGATCAGCTTGAAAAGCAAGGTCATCAGGTGTATATCTTCACTACTACAGATCCTAAGGTCGATACTAATATATACGAACGAAATATTTTTAGATTTACAAGTATTCCGTTTGTATCTTTTACCGATCGGAGGATTGCAGTTAGTGGGTTTATTCGTGCTGCCCAGCTTGCTAAAGAATTGAATTTGGATATCGTTCATACGCAGACCGAGTTTTCTTTGGGTTGGATGGGGAAATTCGTGGCTAGAGCGTTGAAGATTCCACTTATTCATACATATCACACGATGTACGAGGACTATTTGCATTATGTTGCAAATGGTAAGCTCCTCAAGCCTTATCACGTTAAACAGATGACTAGGGCGTTTTGCTATCATATTGATGGAGTAGTCGCACCAAGTGAACGCGTTCAAAAGACCATTGAAGGTTACGGGGTTCCTGTGCCAATTCGTGTCATTCCAACGGGGGTTAATCTAGAGCAATATCAAAAGACTAACAATCGGAAACAATGGCGCCAAAACTTGGGCTATGATGATCAGTGTCCAGTTTTATTATCATTAAGTCGATTAGCATATGAAAAAAACATTCAAGAAGTAATCGGGAGCTTTCCGGCCATTTTGAAAGAAGTGCCTAATGCACAAC
>JALAGR010000036.1 GCA_022712335.1 Pediococcus sp.
CTAAGGATTATGTAAATAATTAGCAATCCAAAATTACATAGCCATCTGTGGTAACGGAAATACTACAACTACGTCTATGGGGAACCGATCCATATATATATATCAAGACCAACATTTAAGTATGATACAATCACCGTACGAAAAGTTTCATGGCAGTGGCTATTTTCTTGAGACGAGGTGGTTCCAATGAGCTATTCTTTAGCAAGAATTACGGCCCATGAGCGTCTCATGCTAGCGTTAGCGTTTGCGACTTTCATCGTTTACTTGCTGACATTTATTTTCACGTTCTGTACATACTAACTATAGCCTTACAGTGACTCACTCTTTTGTTTACAATCATATTTACCATCAGTAATTACTAGTAACAATATTCAAGACTTAATCCCATAGCAATAACATGCTGAATAAAGTTAACTGGTAGCACAAATTAGTCATTTGAAGCCATCAGTTCTGCTTGCTCTACTACTGTGTTGATAGCTTGAGGTGCAATATCAGGCGGATAGCCATATTTACGCAATAGGTGTTTAACAGCAACCCTCATTTTGGCTTGGATACTACGCCGCCTTTCCCAGTCTACACCTGCTTCTTCCTTTACCAATTTGACTAGCTCTTGAGCAATTAGGTGCAGCTTTTGTTCACCCAGTGCCTGAACCGCCTTTTTATGATCCGCCAATGCATCATAAAAAGCAACTTCCTCCTGACTCAGGCCCAAATCATTACCCTTTTCTTGTTCGGCATTAATCTTTTTGGCCATTTCAATCAATTTACGAATAACTAATTCACTGGTAATACCACGTTTATTATATTCATCGATAGACTTTTTAAGCATTTCTTCAAGTTTATGTGATGTCACCTTATTAGTTCTAACCATCGCTTTAATCTTACCCTTAAGCAATTTCTCTAGTAAAGTAATGGCTACGTCTTTCTCTGGCATATCATTGACGTGTTGCAAGAATTCATCTGAAATCAAATCCATGCTCTGTCGTTTAATTCCTAGTTCATTGTAAATATCAACATTCGGTTCTGAAATGATAGACTGATCTAGCATCTGCTGCATTTGGTATTGAACATCAGTATGATCTGTTGTTTCAGACAATGTATCCGGCTGCTTTAGCTTTTGAATAAACACCTTCACCGTCTTAAAGAATGCAATTTCTTTTCCATAAGCCTGAGCTTCCGGTTTAGTAGACGTTAAAGCATAAGCCTTTTGCAATTCGGTAACAATGTCTAAAAATTTCTTCTGTGTCTCTTCATCTTCATGGAGGATTTCATTAGCCACACGACGAGTTACTTTCAACCGTGTTGTTCCAACTTCAGAGTCAAAGTCTGAATAATCAATACCATATAAGAAATCATTTCTGATAATGTCGTACTTTTCCTTTAGCAGTGCCAATGCCTTATTCATATTGATGCCAACTTGACCTTGATCTTCCGTAGAGTAAACATTTAGAGAATCTTTTAAGTTTTCGACAATTCCAATATAATCAACAATCAAAGCACTATCTTTGTCCTTGAAAACACGGTTTACTCGTGCAATAGCTTGAATTAAATTATGACCCTTCATTGGCTTATCGATGTACATTGTATTCATTGAAGGCGCATCGAATCCAGTTAACCACATATCCACTACAATAACGATTTGTAATTCATCAATGTTATCCTTCATGCGTTGTTGGAGAATCCGGCGGTCGGCTTTGCTAGTCTGAAACTTAGCCATTTCAGGGCCATCAGCAGCTGAAGAAGTCATAACCACTTTAATTTTACCCTTATTTAGATCGTCATTATCCCACTCTGGACGAAGCTTGATTATTTCGTTGTAAAGACGTACTGCATTCCGCCGCGACATCTCTACAATCATTGCTTTACCAAAAGTCTCTTTCTGGCGTGCTTCAAAGTGTTGAATAAAGTGCTTGGCAATGTTTTGTAGCCGTGGCTGAGCACCTGCTAGCGATTCTAGACGAGAGACTTCCCGATTACGTCGTACATTCTCTGGAACATTAGGATCATCATTCAGATTAGCTTCTTTAAGTAATTGTTGGTATTTTTCTTGAGCACCTTCCTTCAACTTTAGTGGAAAGACATGGCTTTCATAATAAATCTTAACAGTGGCGTGGTCATTTACCGCTTGGGTAATATTGTAAACATCAATATACTTACCAAACACTGCCACGGTGGATTTGTCAGCCATTGAAATTGGTGTCCCAGTAAAGCCAATGAAGGAGGCATTTGGCAAAGCATCCCTAAGGTATTTTGCAAAGCCATAACGGAGACCATTATTAGTAAAATTTACTTTCATCCCATATTGGCTCCGATGCGCTTCATCAGCAATAACGATCACATCACTCCGGTTAGTTAACACCGGCATTTTGTTTTCTCCCTTTTCAAAATCCGGTGAAAATTTTTGTATCGTAGAAAAAACAATGCCACCAGATTGCTTGTCCATAAAGTGCCGTAACTCTTCGCTGGTTTCAGCATGTTCCGGACTTTGCCGAAGAAATTCATGAGCGGCTGCAAAAGTACCAAATAACTGATCATCCAAATCGTTTCGATCATTGATCACTAGTAATGTTGGATTATTGAGCTTCCTAGCCACAATACTAGAAAAGAATACCATTGATAAACTCTTCCCCGATCCTGTTGTATGCCAAACCACTCCAATTCGTTTATCATCGGGACTATCCAGTGCTCGTTTAGCAGCCTTGACAGCCTTATTAACCATATAGTACTGGTGATACGCAGCAAGAATTTTAATAGTGTTATCGCCGTCAGTTTCAAAGATGATGAAATTTTCGATCAGATTAAGCAGATCTTTAGGTTTCAACATATACTTAATCATGATTTCTAGTTCCAGATCATCATCTGTTGAAATGTTTTTTGGTGCCCGCCACCGCATAAATCGGTCAAAACCAGCTGTTAACGAACCTGCCCGTGAACTAAGCCCATCCGAAGCAATTAAAATTTCGCTATACTTCAAATATTCTGGAATCTCGGCCTTGTAGGTCTGAAATTGTCGGTAGGCATTATTAATACTGACGTTAGGATTACTGGCATCCTTAAACTCAAAGGTTACGACCGGCAAACCATTTATAAAAATCGTTGTGTCGGGCCGACGTTCATGACTTTCTTTAAAAGTAAATTGATTAGTGGCAATAAAATTGTTGCGTTCCACCTGTTCAAAATCAATCGGGTACAGCACTTCAGTGCGGCTTTCACCGTTGACCGTCGTCTTAACGCGAACTCCCTCAATTAGTAATTTATGGAAGTAATGATTGTTAATCATCATGTCCGGATTATCTGCTAGTCGCGTTAATTGCCGTAGCGCTTCTCGATAAATTTCGTCGGGATAGCCTGGATTCAAATGGCGTAGAGCATTTTCTAGTACAGTAGGCAAAATTGCTACTGTATGGTCATTGTCCCGCATGATGTCGATTTCTGGATTGGGTAAGATTGGGCTAGGGCTCTTATAAACCTTGTATCCAACTTGTTCCAGGGTGTCCAATGCTAAGTTTTCAACATCAGATTCCAGTAAAAATCCTTTAGACATAACGAATCACGCCCCTTTCTTTAATTGATGTGATAAATGATAATTTATTTGAGTTAGCTAAGGGATTATATCGAAAAGCATTAGCGTCATCAGTCCTCACTGAGACTAAAATAAAAGAGTTTGCAACAATAACAATGGGACAATCGCCTAGTAGTAAAACATATAATAAAAATGGTGTGGGCATGGCATTGTTAAATGGTGCAGCAGACTTTAGAAATGGTATTCATACATCAAAATGGACAACTGATGCAAAAAGGATCGTAGATAAAGGAGCTTATATTTTTGGTGTTCGAGCTACTATTGGCCTTACTACAAAAGTTTTTAGTAAATATGCCATTGGTCGTGGAACTGGATCAGCTAACATTAAAGACACAGTTAATGATGAATTTCTTTACTTTGTTTTAAACGACATGTTCAAATATTTTGCGAATTCTGGTTCAGGTAGTGTGTACATTAACATATCAAAATCTGATTTTAATAATTACGTTTTTGACAAGCCTCAAGATAATGTTCTACAAACATTCCATAAGAATGTTGGTCCAATAATGAACCAAATATATGCTAA
>JALAGR010000037.1 GCA_022712335.1 Pediococcus sp.
GAACAGAAACGTATTCACTATATCCTGCGATGCTAGCTAATCCAACGATTGCATCACCAACGTTAAATTCTGTAATTGAAGGATCCTTATCAATTACAATACCAGCGACGTCACTACCAGGTATTGCTGGCAAGGAGATTGGACGGAACTTAGCTTGGGAGCCATCAATAACACCTAAATCATAAGGATTTAGAGCAAAAGCTTTAGTTTGTATAATAAGCCGGCCGGTAGTTGGTTGAGGCTGTGGAACTTCAAGTTGAGTTAAATTCGAAATGTTACCAAATTTTTTAACGCCAATTGCTTTCATAGTATACTCACCTCTTTTATTTAAACATAATATAAAACTAGCTAAAATAAAAGATTTAAGCCTATAAGTTAAAAGCCACTCTCTTTCCAAAAGAGTCTACTATCGTTTATAATTAGACAGATAGCATTTATGGGAGAAGATTAATGAATATTTTTAAACCAACGTGGATGATTGAAAAAATATACAATCTATCCGCAAAAGATTTAAACGCCAAAGGAATTACGACTGTTCTAACTGATCTTGATAATACACTAATTGCCTGGAATAACCCGGATGGAACTCCAGAGCTAAGACAGTGGATTGAAGATTTAAAGAAAGAAAATATAAGAGTAATCGTCGTTTCTAACAATAATCATGCACGAGTTAAGAAAGCAGTAGAGGGTTTTGGACTTGAATTCGATTCAAGAGCTCTTAAACCGCTAACTGTTGGAATTAATCGTGTTGTACGTAAAAATAAATTAGATAAGAATTCAACTATTATGGTTGGAGACCAGCTAATCACGGATATGGTTGCAGCTAATCTTTCTGGAGTACGGGGAGTTTTGGTAAAACCATTGATCGAGACGGATGCTTGGAATACCAAGTTTAACCGTTTTTTAGAATTTTTCATAAAGCGCTCATTGAAAAAGAGATATCCAGAATTAGTCTGGCATAAGGAGTTACGATAAATGGACGAACAAAATGAATTACGTTGTATCGGTTGTGGTGCTATCCTACAAGTAACTGATAAGAAAACGCCTGGATATACTCCAGAATCAGCTTTAAAAAAGGGATTAGAATCTGGACAGCTATACTGCCAGAGATGTTTTAGACTACGCCATTACAATGAAATTGCGCCAGTAAATATCAGTGATGATGATTTTAGAAAGCTTTTGAGTCAAATTAGTGACTCTAATGCACTAGTTGTCTATGTAGTTGATATGTTTGATTTCAATGGAAGCTTGATTCCTGGACTTCACCGCTTCATTGGAGACAATCCAGTGTTATTAGTCGGAAACAAGGAAGACGTCTTTCCTAAGTCCATTAAACGCCATCGTATGAAAGAATGGCTTAGACAACAAGCTAAGGCTAATGGAATTTTACCTGAGGACGTTGTAATTACTAGTGCGAAAAATGCTAGTTCTGTAGAAGCTTTGTTTAATGCGGTTGAAAAATTGCGTAAGGGCCGTGACGTTTATGTGGTTGGTGTTACAAATGTCGGTAAATCAACGCTAATCAATAGTTTAATTTCAATTCGTAATGGAATTAAAGATTTGATCACAACTTCACGTTTTCCGGGAACAACTTTAGATCGAATTGAAATTCCATTTGATGATCAAAGTAATTTGATCGATACACCAGGAATTATTCATGCTGATCAAATGGCGCACGTTTTGGTAGCTGAAGACTTGAAGTATGTTTCGCCACAAAAGACAATTAAACCTCGTGTGTTCCAATTGAACAGTCAACAAACGCTTTTTATGGGGGCTTTAGCACGATTCGATTACGAACATTCAGAGGGCTCTGTGACAGCCTACTTTGATAACAATCTAATGATTCACCGTACGAAGTTAGAAAATGCAGATAACTTCTATGAAAAGCATGCCGGAGAATTATTAACTCCACCAACAGCCGATAATTTAGAAAAAATGCCTAAATTAGTTGCGCACCAATTTAGTGCTGATCAAGATAGCGATGTCGTTTTTGAAGGCTTGGGATGGATTTCAGTTCCTGAGGGAAGCACAGTCACAGCGTGGGCACCAGAAGGTATTTCGGTTGTAATACGTCGTTCATTAATTTAAGTAACACAAATAAAAGGAGAAACAATGGAATTAAGAGGAAAACAAAAAAGATATCTAAGAGCTAGAGCTCATTCATACCGTCCAGTCTTTTCAGTAGGTAAAAATGGCTTAACAGAAGCTTGGCTCAAGCAATTAAGTGGCGCTTTAGATAATCATGAATTATTAAAAATCAATATCCAACAAAATTCAGACGCAACTACGGCTGAAGCTAAGGAATTTATCGAATCAAACACAGATATCCAAGTTGTTCAAACAATTGGACGCGTTTTAGTGTTATTCAAAGTTTCTTCTGAAGAAGACAATCGTGAAATTTCAGATGCAGTTAAAAAGATATAGATAAAGGTGATTAATCTTGATAGCAACAAATTCTAAAACAATTTCTGGAGTTCAAGTAGAAGTGGTAGAAGAGCCATTAATGGAAAAAAAGGGTAAAAAAATCGGTATCCTGGGTGGAACATTTAATCCACCTCATTTAGCACATTTGCTGATTGCAGAACAAGTTGGGAGTCAATTGGGTCTCGATAAGGTTCTTTTTATTCCAGATTTTATTCCACCACATGTTGATGAGAAAAAAACAATTGCTGCTGAACATCGGGTAGAAATGGTGCGATTAGCGATACAAGATAATCCACTATTTGACTTAGATTTAATTGAAGTTAATCGAGGCGGGGCGAGTTACTCGTACGATACGGTTAAAGAATTAAAACAATTGCATCCAGAAAATGATTATTACTTCATTATTGGCGGAGATATGGCCAATTATTTGCCAACGTGGCATCGAATTGATGATCTAGTTAAGTTAGTCCTATTTGTTGGAGTGGATCGTACTCAATATCAACGTCAAGATAAATACCCGATTATTTGGGTTGATGTTCCAAAGACAGATATTAGCTCCACTAAAATTAGGAAAAACGTCAAGAATGGTTGTTCAATTAAGTATCAAGTTCCGGACCGTGTTGAAAAATATATAAAGGAGCATCACTTATATGAATAACGAAGAATTAATTTATCAAAAAAA
>JALAGR010000038.1 GCA_022712335.1 Pediococcus sp.
AGTTTGAAGCCACTTACGGCCTACTTCTTCGCTTTCGCCAGCGAATGGTTCGATTGAATTACGCCATGTGGCACGCCCGCAAAGAACGCCATTGAATTTCGAGCCAGCTTCATGCGCGAACTTCAATTCTTCTTGGAATAATTCAGCTGAAACACCCGCACTCAAGAAGATAAATGGTAGGTCCGTCGCATCGCTTTGTTCTTTGTAATACTTAGCAGCTTCGTCTTTACTGTAAACAATATCATCGGCATTTTCAGCGAAACCTTCCACGTAAGCTTGGTTAACTGGAACTTCCAGTTTAAGCACATCTACGCCATATTCTGGTTTTGAGAATTCTTTTGTCATTTCAATTACTTTATGTGGTTTTACAGCAGCGTACTCTTTGCCTTTAACGTCATCATTCTTAGCATCATATGAAACTAACTCAAGGAAAAATGGCATATCTTCTGCCTTGCATTCATCACCTAAACGTTGAATGAAAGCATGCTTACGTTCGTTGACAGCATCCCCTTCATCAACATCATAGTATAGAAGAAACTTGATTGCATCAGCACCTAGTTCTTTCAACTTACGAACTGACCATTGATCTAAAATGTCTGGGAAACGTCCAGGTTCTGTAGCATCGTAGCCTGTTTTTTCGTAAGCTGCGAGTAGTCCGGCATTTTCATCACGTACACGAGCAGCAGGAATACCATATTCTGGATCCAGTAAAATCCCACTAGCATATGGTGTTAATTCTGAAGAAATAGCCACTTTGAAATCTTCAATTTCTTTTTGTGTAGCTTCGTGTCCACTAGCCGCACCAATCATTTTCTTCAATGATCCACGTTGATCAATGGCCAAGGCGCTAATTACACCATTTTCATCTGACAATGCTTTAATTCCACGTAATTTACCTTCTGACAATGTTCTCATGTTTTAAAATCCCCTTCATTTTTATACCTTTTAGGTAACGCTTACATTTCCAAGCAATAATTTAAGTTCATTTAACTTAAATCAAACAGCTTTAATCGTGGTATACACCTGCAGCCCATTTTTCATTTTCTTCATCGAAGAAATGTGGGTTATCTTTTTGATCTGGATTTGGCGTTGCAATGTTGTCGATTTTATCAATGATTTTCTTGTTTTCTGCCGTTTCCTGATACTCTGATTCAAGGAATACTTTAAGAATATCTTCGCAGAGATGTTCACCAACCGTCGCTCCACCAAAACCAATAATATTGGCATTTAGTTCTTCTTTGGCATATCTAGCAGTAACTAAGTTTGAAACCAATGCAGCACGTACACCTTCGTTTTTATCAGCAGCAGTGCTAATTCCGATCCCAGTTCCACAAAGAACTACCCCTAAGTCAGCACGACCATCGGCAACATCTTCAGCAACTCGTTTACCGTAAATTGGATAATGAGTTCTCGATGTATCATAGGTTCCTTCGTCAATCACTTGATGTCCTAGCGATTTGAGGTAATTTGATAATTGAATTTTTACGTCTGTTACAATGTGGTCGTTTCCAATTGAGATAATCATTATAGTTCTTCCTCCCTAAATCATTTTGCTAAGCATGTCCAAACGTACTTGATGACGTCCGGCCGCGTATTTTGTATCAAGATAGTATTGAACAATATTGTAAGCAAGTTTTTCGCCAACTACTCCAGCGCCAATCGAAATGGCTTTTGATCCATTATGCATAGCTGTCATATGCGCTGTGTTTTCTTCAACAACATTGGCGGTGACCATCCCTTTGACCTTGTTGCTAGCCATCGCTGAGCCAACACCGTATTCGTCAAACATGATAGCCTTTTCAAAATTTTCGTTCAAAACCTTGTCAGTCACTGCCAAGGATGAATCCACAAAGTCTTCATGCGGTGTTTCGCTCACATCGACCACTTCATAATCGTGATCCTTCAAGTACACTTTTACCTTTTCCTTCAAATCAAAACCTGCTTTATCTGCTCCAACTACAATTTTCATGTGCGTTACTCCTTTTCCTTAATTTTTTTCGATACGTACACATTGGTAATTTTTTCATAATGCTTTAACATATCTGAATCTATACTTGAATCTGTGATCAATCCATCTAAATCCGATAGATCATAGAAATCATAGAAATCATCGTGATCCAACTTGTGATGATCAGCCACAATAAATTTATTCTGCGATTGTTGCAACGCTACTCGCTGCGAAGCACCTTCATCAGTATTGGCATTCATTATACTGTTGTCTTTGATACCGTTTGCCCCAACAAAGGCTTTATGCATTTTAATATTTTGTAAAAATTCTTCCGCAAGTCTTCCAACGAAAGCACCACTACGTCTTCTGTATGAACCACCAACTAGACAGATTTCAAAATCATGTTCTTCATTGAAACGCTCAAACACCGGCAAACTATTAGTAACAATCCGAACCTCGTCAACATCGATATATTTAGAAACCAACTCGTTTGTTGATCCAGGGCCAAGAAAAATCGTTTCCTCTGGTTTAATCATGCTGGCAACTTGTTTAGCAATCTCATTTTTTTCTTTAAGATGGATTTTTCTCTTCTGTATATAGGAAGGTTCTGTTTGAGAAACCAGATTAATACTCTGTGCTCCCCCAAATACTCGAATTATCTTTTCTTGTTTCTCGAGCTCATCGAGATCACGGCGAATTGTCATTGATGAAACTGATAATTTTTCTACCAGATTATTTACCGTAATAGTTCCTTCACTATTAATAGCGCTAAGAATTTTTGCCATACGTTCATTCTTTAACACTCGCTTCCCTCCCTTTAACGTTTTAATTTGTTCTTTTATGTTTATTTATGTTCCGAATATAGAATAATATTAAAACCTATCAATGTCAACGTTCAAATACAATTTGACAAAAACAAAAAATATATTGACAAATGTAAGCGCTTGCTTATAATAGAGTTGTAATCAAAAATAAACAAAGGCAAACATAAATGAACTTTGCTGGGAAGAGGTGAGATGTATATGAGCAAAACAGCAATCGATTCTCTATTTGATTCCAAGATTGTCTATGTTAGTTCAGGTACAACGAGACAAGAAGTATTTGAAGAAGTCGCCAACGACTTAGTTGCCAAAGGCTACGTCAAAGATACGTTTCTAGGTAATCTTAATAGTAGAGAAGATGCTTATCCTACCGGAATGGACCTATCTGTAGTTGGATCGCAATATCCAAACGTTGCAATTCCTCATACGGAAGCAAATTTCGTTTACAAGCGTCGAATCGTTCCTGTAAAGCTTGAAAATCCAATTGAGTTCCATAACATGATTGACCCAACACAGACAATGAATGTTCGTTTCTTATTTATGATCTTAAATAACGACCCTGAGGGGCAAGCTAATGTATTGGCTGAAATCATGGACTTCTTAACTCAAACACCTTGGGAAGATTTATCGCACATGTTTGAAAGCGATTCCAGCGAAGAGATTTTTAATTTCCTTCGTGAAAACTTTGATGAACAATAATTAAAAATTATAACTATATATTGGAGGAATTTATTATGATCAAAATGTTAACTGCTTGTGGTGCCGGTGTTAATTCAAGTCATCAAATCAAAGATGCTGTTGAAGCAGAAATGAAAAATCGTGGATACGATGTTACGGTTGATGCTCAAATGATCAAGGACGTTACAGAAGATATGATGGAAGGCGTTCAAATTTTCCTACCTATTAATCATCCTGATCTTGGTTTTGATATTGATATTCCTGAAATCGACGCTGGTGCAATTCTATACCGTATGCCTGCTATGGCTAAACCCGTTTATGATCAAATCGAAGAAGCCATCAAAAAAATTCAGTAGCTTTAAGTAAGGGGATGACGGATAACGGATTCCCCTTCTTTTGAAGGATGCCAACTTAACATATTAGGATTTTCGGAATTCATAAGTTTTCTAGTCCTAATTGCTACATATCCAACTTACGTGTTTAAGTTCTTTAAACAAAAATTACAAAGGAGTGAATTCGTATGAACGGAATTATCGATTTCGCCAACACGATTTTCAAGCCAATCATTGATTTGGGTGCTGCCCCAATCATGTTAATCGTTTTAACCCTTTTGGCTTGGGCGTTAGGCGTTAAATTTACAAAGGCCTTGGAAGGCGGTATCAAACTTGCCATTGCTTTAACTGGTATCAGTGCCATTATTAATATTTTAACCACTGCCTACCAAGCACCTTTGAATGCATTTGTTAAGTCAACAGGTATTAATCTCTCGGTTACAGACGTTGGTTGGGCTCCATTAGCTACAATCACTTGGGGTTCACCTTATACACTCTTCTTCTTACTTCTCATGGTTCTCTTAAACCTTGTAATGCTAAGTTTGAAGTGGACAGATACTTTAGATGTTGATGTTTTCGATATTTGGCATATTTCATTTACTGCTTTAATGGCTATGTACTTTGGTGCAAACCTATTCGTTGCTACAGTTCTTGTTCTTATCATTGGAGCTCTTAAAATTATCAATTCTGATTTGATGAAACCAACATTCAATGATTTAATGAATGCTCCTGAAGACAACCCAATGACTAGTACTCACTTGAACTACATGATGAATCCTATCATTATGTTGTTCGATACAATTTTCGAAAAATTATTCCCATGGCTAGACAAATACGATTTTGATTCAGCTGAATTGAACAAGCGAATTGGTTTCTGGGGAAGTCACTTTGCTATCGGATGTTATCTTGGTGTATTCATCGGTTTAGTTGCTCGCCAAGATCCTAAAGAAATTCTTACACTTGCCTTTACTGGTGGTGTCTGTCTCCAATTATTCTCACAAATCGGTTCATGGTTCATCGAAGCTGTTGAACCTCTATCACAAGGTGTTACAGACCTTGCTAACAAACATCTTCATGGTCGTAAGTTGAACATTGGTCTCGACTGGCCATTCATCGCTGGTCGCGCTGAAATTTGGGCTGCTGCTAATGTTTTAGCTCCTATCATGTTACTTGAATCACTTGTTTTACCTGGTAACCACATTCTTCCTCTGGGTGGAATCATTGCCATGGGTGTTACTCCAGCTCTACTTATTGTTACACGTGGTAAGATCATTCGCATGATCGTAATTGGTGCAATTGAAATGCCAATTTTCCTCTGGGCAGGAACTTTGAGTGCTCCATTTGTAACTAACGTTGCTAAATCTGTTGGTGCTTTTCCTGCAGGACTTAAAGCAGGTACTCAAATTGCTGAATCAACTAAAGAAGGTCCTATTGAACAATACCTTGCTTACTTGATTGGTAAAGCTTCAACCGGGGAAATCACATTCTTGCTATATGCTGCACTAGCACTTGCTGCTTACGTTCTCCTTTTCTGGTGGTATGCAAAACAAATGAAGAAACGTAACGCTGCTTATGCTGCTGCAAAAGAAGCAAAATAATTTTTAATTGAAAGGGAACATGTAAAATGACAAAGGAAGAACGTAAATCTAGAATGTCCGTAATTATTTCTTGGGCTATGGTTGTAATCGCCGCATCTGCTGTTCCCGTTGTATTCGGTCACAATGTTTGGACTTTTGGTTTTCAAGCATTGGTATGCGTCGTTGCCTTTACCAAAGTTTCAAGAAGAAAAACTAACCAAACTCGTAAATAAAATGAACCTCTCCTAAAAAAATACCCATCAGATCATCGCCACTTTGATGATCCAATGGGTATTTTTATTTTCGTCTACGATAGATAAACCAGCCAATTAATGCCAGTAAACTTGCTCCAACCATTAAAAAATTCTTTATAATCGTTTGTCTTTCTTCCGTTAGCAGAACTGTATTATCTTTTTGAACATATCCAGATTTAACTGCCTTGGTACTGTTTAGCTTTCCAGTATCATTCTGCCATCCTTGTCCTGTCCCAACTCCTTTATTCTCTGGAGCGTATGTATTGGTACTTCGTGGCGCAATATTATTAGCAGCCAAAGTTCCACTATTTCGATAGCGTTGGTTAGTCCTTTCGGAAGATATGCGCGTTTGATAGTCAATCAAGTACGTTTGATTAATCGTCCCCAGTGCTGCTGCAAATCCACGTTTACCATTAGTCATTACCTTTGCTTTCGGACAAGTTGCAGTAACTTTAAAATCTTTTCCGGCATCATCAAAACGGACTCTAAAAATTGCGATCGAATCCGCCACTAATTTTTGATGGGCACCGATTAACTCCGTGTAACTTGCTCGATCAATATTCCGATGAGCATAATTCACACGAACTCGCCAATGAAGAATTGATGGATCATTGGCATCATACCAAGACCATTTGTATAGAACTTCATTCGGATCTGGACCACCGTTTGGTTTAATTTTAATTTTCGACGAGTGGCCATGCCCCCAATTCAAAAATTCCAATTGTCCTTGATTGACTTGCGAGTAATTCCATTGTGCACGGACACTTAATTGTCCTTTTACGCCACCCACATATTTTTCAACATACTCGGTCAATATCACTTTCACTTTATTCGTACGCTTAGAGGCTTCAACTTTACCAATCGTGTTACCTCGACCGTCCGTCACATTGAACTTACCATTGCTAACTAGTTTTAAACTACTTGGCAATTCAAACGTCATCGCATCCCCAGCAGTCACATTTTTAGTAATGGGAATATTAAAATTCCAACGTACTTTCATATTATCGTAAAGTCCAAATGTCGTTTGAGCATTATCATCAGCATCGCATAAATCCACACTCGTAATAAATTGATTTCCCCAGTTGGTGGTTGCACGAACAGTTGTGGAATTAATATTGATTCCAAAAAAACATATTATTGCCACTACTAACGTAAGAAGCCATTTTTTATTCATGAAAATCTCCTCAAATCTTGCTACATTATCCTACTTTAATCAATAGGACTACCTTATTTCCAATTAGGATCCTGATGTTTTTCTGTCCAAATGCACCTAATAATGGTCCCAATTGCAAGAATTGCGAAAAAAATCGAAAGTGTCGCCAACAAATGATACACAACACCCCAACTCAAACTGACAAATGCCACACCACTTCTTTGAATATTTGAATACATAACTTTTTCATCCCCCTATTTATTTACAGACTTAATCCAGATGATTCCACGTACCTGCTGATCCACTTAGTAATTGAAACAGCGCCCCTATGTACGCAATTTGTAAAAATAAACTGTATATTAATTCTGGAAAAATCATTAACGCGAACAACTTGGCTTGGCGGTCTTGGTTCCAAATTGTGATCACTCTTTCCACTGCAAAAATCACCCCAATTAAAAACCAAAAGAAACTGAAGATAATCATGTCTTGTGCCATTAAATAGATCGTGAAAATAATCAGTCCTATAAAAGCTACCACTGAAATCAATAGCATCAATTGTTGAAACACATACGGAAATAATACGCAATCCCATCTTCTTCTAGCGATCTGTTGTAAAGCACCTAAGTACCAGCGCCGACGCTGTAAAAATAGCAATCGCCAATTAGGCATAATTTCCGTCGTACAATAACAAGATATTGGAGAAATAATGCGTGCTCCCACCTCTTTCAAATCAATCGTCAATGCAAAGTCTTCTGTAATTGATTTTTCATCATAAAAAGTCCCTTTGCGTTCTTTTACTTTCCTAAACATCTCCGCACTAATGAGTGACGCAGTTCCCGTTAGCACAAAAACTTTTTTGCTACGTTTAATCTGATTCGTATAGCGATACCACTCAAGTTGTTGGCAGAATTCAATCATTGAATTACGATCAGCGTCTCCAAAAAATACAGATCCAACTGCGTCATATTCACCTTTTCCAAGCGCAATTTCTGCACGTTTAATCCAATCATCCGCAATTACCGTATCGGCGTCACAGATGAAAATATATTGATTCGGAAGCTGCCAATCAATGTAATTTTCCAACGCTTGATTTAGCGCCCCTGCTTTACGATACTGATTGTCAGTTGTTTCAAAAGCAATCGCTCCCGCTTGGACTGCTTTTTGATACGTATCATCGGTACATCGATCACAAGCTACAATTACTTTTTTGACCTGCTTTTTTAAAGCTTTGATTGTTTTTTCAATATTTGCACCCTCATTATGTGCAGGCACAATCGCAATTACGTCCATAATTAATCGCCTTCTCCCTAATTAATACGTGTTTCCACCTAAATATGGAGTTTCATTGACTAAAGAATAAATACTATTGGTTAATTTCATCGTTGTTGTTTTACCTTTTCGATTTCCCAGTAGAACGACTGCATTACCCGCGGTTCTATTAAAAATAATCGAAGGCTCGTATCCTTGTAATATGCCATGTCCGCGATAATAAAGTTTGTTGTGGTATACTCCTCCCGCATATACACTATGCGTAGAAGTTTTAAATAGTTCTTTAACTGTCTTCATTGGTAAGATTTCGCCGTTGACCAACGCTGCAAAGTAACGGTAAAGATCGCCGGCGGTCATAAAAAAACTTCCTGTCCCGATCTCATTGCTGTAAATGTAGCGTGGATTGGCGTACGGTTTTCCATTTTTGTGATAACTCAACGCCACCCTTTTATCAGAAAAATTAGGCATTACCATTACCTTCGCTTCACTCTTCAAATTTACTAGCTCATCAAAACTCGCACCGTAATTTTTGTGAGTGATTTGAGTAATGATTCCTGCTAGCAAATGAAAATTTACCGCATCATAATCCCAGCCTTTGCGTGGGTCTACCACAATATGTTTCACATAATAATTTACTAACGTCTTTTCGTTCAGTGCTCTTTCTGGATCACTCGCTGCTTCTAGCCCCGAAGTCATCGTTAGCATGTTGCGAATCGTTATATTTTCAGCATTTGGAATTGATGGGTAAAATTCAACTAGCTTCGTACTATAATTTAATCTCCCATCTTGAATTAGCTTTGCTACCATTACCGAAGTCATACTCTTTTCAATTGACGCAATATTATATAAAGTATCCACATCATTTCCCCTTGAACCGTTTTGTTTTCCATAGCCCTTATGCAACAAAACTTTATGATTGCGAATCACCAGAGCTGTACCACTAAAATTGCTATCTCTTAAGGTATAATCAATATTTTTAACTACCGCTTCTTTCGAATGAACATCATATTTCGTTGCCCATCGGTCGTTAAAATATGTGTCGTGAACCATTTTAAAAATAAATAATAACTGCATTGCTACTATTATCCAAAACCAAATTTTTTTCTTTGCACCCATTTCTGCCTTCCATCAAATAACTTATCACTTTACGCCATTGTGTTAAAAAAGAAGCTGCGACAATTGGGTTGCGCACGAACATTCCTCAACAATCGCGCGTTTGACCTTTCCTCACAGCTTCCATCGTTCCCCTATCCTACAAATTAGGATATTAGAATTGATCCCCCCGTGTGC
>JALAGR010000039.1 GCA_022712335.1 Pediococcus sp.
AACAAATTAACGAGCAGTCTGACCTAAAACTCAAACGAACTTCCACAAGCTCTAACCATCGCTGGGTCTGCTTCTGACGGAAGCGCAGGAATGGAAGCAGATATGAACACTTTCCAACGTCGTAACGTTCATGGAATGTGCGTTATGACGGCTTGTGTAGCTGGTAATTCATACGGTATTCAAGCTAGCCACGCTTTACCAACCGATTTTGTCGACCAAGAATTCCAATCACTTGCAGCTGATTTCAAAATCCGCGCCAGCAAAACTGGAATGCTTGCTGACAGTCCAATGATTGAAACGGTTGTTGAAAATTACAAGAAGTTTGATTTTGGTCCGTTAGTTTTGGATCCTGTAATCATTACAAAGCATGGTGCTTTACTACTTGAAGAAGAGGCTTTTGAAACTTTAAAGGAGCAACTCATTCCACTGGCAACAGTAATTACTCCTAACTTTTATGAAGCAATCAAATTAACAGGTATCGATATCAAAAATGACGATGACACTGTTCGTGCCGCTCACATCCTCCAAGATATGGGTGCTAAAAACGTTATGTTAAAAGGGTCGCATAAACCTGGTGAACAAACTGAAGTCCGTGACTTTGTTCTTTTAGAAGATGGGTCAAGCTTTTGGCTTAGTGAACCATACGTCGAAACTGATCGTGTGAATGGTACCGGTGATGTTCTTTCTGCATGTATTACAGCTGAAATTGCCAAGGGTACTGATATCCCCACTGCTATTCGAATCGCTAAAAAATTCGTTACGGCAGCCATTGCTAATTCGATTGAAGTCGGCCATCAATATGGTCCCGTTAATCATTTAGCTGCATTTGAAGGTTAGTCTACAAAAATAAAAATCCGCAAAAACAAGTTTTTAATTACTTGTCTTGCGGATTTTTTTATAAATTATTCTTCCGACGAAGATGTTTTAGAAGTTGTTTGAACCGTTGCATCGGTTGGCGTTACTCCACTAGTGCCTGCTGAGTCCGTACTCGCCGTATCAGTAGTAGCCGTTGTATCTGCATCAGCTGAACTACTATTTGTTGCGGTATTTCCAGTATTCCCAGAAGCTGGCGGTGTGTAACTATTACCACCATTATTGGCAGTCGCTCCAGTTGAGGCCGCACCACCAGCTGCATTATTGGCAGTTGCAGTACCATCATTACCAGTAGCATTCGTTGTCGATGCATCTGTAGTAGCATCAGCGGTCGTATCATCAGTAGTATCTACTGCCTCTGAATCCGTACTGCTGTCTTCACTTGAAGAGAGTTCATCTTCCGTGCTCATTGCATCAGCATCAACCGTGTCGGTTTCATGGGTTTCTGCCCATTCCTTATATTCGTCCGAATCATTTGTAACAGTTACTCTAATTACTGAACTCGAAGCACGTTGGTCACCCGTAGCTACAATTTTGAATTGTGCTGATTTAGTTTTCTTGCCTAAATGAATGTTATAAATAACTTTACCTTCACTATCGGCGGTCACAGTCTTGGTTTTTTTCGTCTTTAAATTGGTGATCTCAACTTCTGCCTTCGCATTCGTCTTAATATTAATCAACGCATTTCCTAAAGAATTAGTCTTTTCTTTCTGAGAGTCCACTGCTAATTTAGTCGCTGACTTTTGTACATCAGCTTCTTTCGTTGATGACGTTGTTTCGGCATTCTTTCCACAAGCTGTCAATAAAACTAATGCCATTATTGAAACAAGCGCCGTACTAATTTTTTTCAAAGGTTTTTCCTCCACCACTTTGGTTATTAACATCAATTATTACAGTGTATTTATTATCGGTCAAACAGATTTTTTCAAAAAACTTGCATTTATTTAAAAAAACTCATATACTTAAATCACTAATTAAAAGTAAGTAAACAAAAAGGGGATTTTAAATATGTCAAATTCATTCTTAGATGCTATCAAAAAACGTCGTTCCATTTATGCTCTCGGTAAAAATGTTTCACTCAGCGAAGATGAAATCGCTGATTTAATCAAAGAAGCTATCCGTCAAAGCCCTTCAGCTTTCAATAGTCAAACGGTTCGTGCCGTTATCTTATTCGGCGATGCTCATAACGAACTATGGGACGGTATCTTAGATATTCTTCATGGCGAAGTACCTAACGAAGAAGCTTTCCAAGCTTCTAAGGCTAAAGTTGAAGGTGCTTTTAAAGCCGGTGTTGGTACAGTATTATTCTACACTGATGAAAAAGTTATCGAAGACCTTAAGACTAACTTCCCGTTGTACAAAGATGCCTTCGATATGTTCGGCGAACATGGAATGGGAATTGCCAACATGGACGTTTGGACAACGCTTGCTAACGAAGGAATCGGCGCATCACTTCAACATTACAACCCAATCGCTGATAAATTCATTGCTGATAAGTTCGACATCCCTGCTAACTGGACTCTTAAAGCTCAAATGCCTTTCGGTTCAATCGAACAACCTGCAGGCGACAAAGAATTCATGAACGACGAAGATCGTTTCCGCGTTATCAAATAATTCCATTTCTAATCAAAATAAGCTGTGATAAAAGATTGCAAAATCCTCTATCACAGCTTATTTTTTTATTTTAAAATTGCATGCCATTTCTGATAAACTTCATCAAAACTATATTCTTTGGCCTTCGCGTAAGCTTGCTTGCTTAACTTAGCCCAAAGAACGTTGTCGGTCAGCATTTTTTGAATGCGACGTGCCATCTGAGCATGGTCTCCATTGGTGACAATGTAGCCATTTACATCTTTTTCAATCAAATCATGTAACCCATACTTAGTGTCAAATGAAACAACTGGAATTCCATGCGCCATAGCTTCTATTAGATTCATTCCAGCGGCTTCACTGATCGACGTATTAACAATCACTTGCGCACTATCATAAAATGACTGCATTTCATTATTAGTAAGATAGTTGCCAAAAATAACTCGTTCCTGAACTCCACGCTGTTCAACCATTGTTTTCATTTCGTTCAGTAGATTTTGGTCATTCGTGTATCCTCTGAACTCCATTGAAGCATTAGGAACCTGTTCGAGCACTTGGAAAAAGGCTCGCAAAGCTTCCATGGGGCGCTTATCCGCCTCTAGCCGTCCACTAAAGATAATGCGTCCTTCAGTTCGATCACGTAACCAAACTGGTTTAGCTTCCACTAACTCTGAATTAATCGCAACATCTGGTGCCACTTGAACATTTAATTCAGGAAATTTTTCAACAAGTTCTTGTTGTTGCTCACTAGTTGGAACAATAATACCATCAAAATCCTGTGCCCGAATCTGAAGCGCAATTGAATACGCTGCAAATGGGGTTCCACCTTGATCGATATGATTTCCATGAAATGCAACCCATTTAGTATCGACATTTTCCACATCTGCAACCACATAATCGATTTCACGATGATCCGATACGATCACATTGTTATCAGTTTGCTTCATTGCTTCATTTAGGAAAAACAAGAATAATTGATCTTCAGTATTAAAACGATAATCCTGACCATGATAATTAATCAACTTCCACATAGTTGGCTGTAATTGACCTTCAATATTCATATAAATATTTTCCAGCACGACATCCCCAGCTTGATTCAAAAAACGTCGTACTCCTAACGCACCATCTGGATGAAAATAATCAATGGAAGATTTAAATCCGCGCCAATCAAAATTTTCTCGACTAACAATTGTCTCAAAGCGATCGTAATATTCAATGTCACCAACTAATCCAACCGTTCCTGGAAGGATGTTAATCCGTGCGATTTGACGTCCCGCATGATCTAACGTTGAGTAATCTGCACCGTGTTCAACCAATTGATATTTAGTCAACGATAGTTGTTTGAATTCCCGCACTGGCAGTTGAACCCGTTCTACATCACATGTTCCTTGGAAGAAATCGTACATATTCAACACATTGGTTGAATTCAACCCTACCCGTTCTGCATCTCGCACCCAGAGCCGGTTGTAATCCCGAGTAACATATTTAGCTTGATCGCCCAGTGCATTAAACATCAAGGTCCGATTAGCTTGAGAATGTTCAACTCCAGAATTAAAGGTATAAATACTGCGACTAACAAAATACTTCATTATTTACGAACCTCCCCGCGGTATTCAGACATCGCCTTTAGCTTGTCAGGCCAGCGTTCTTCCGCATCTTTTAAAAGCTTTCTCCAAGCACGCCAGACATTCTTATCCGAATAACGTTCTGAAGAATCATAAGCACCCGTTGAATATTTTTGAGCTAATTCAGGGTCTTTAAGCACTTTGATCATCGCCTGAGCCATCGCTTCATAATCACCGTAAGGCACCACATTGCCGTTCACACCATCTTCCACAATTTCATTCGGTCCGTAATTAACGTCATATGAAAATGAAATTAAGCCATGGGCAATCCCTTCCATAACGGCCAAGTTGAACCCTTCCATTCGAGAAGTTAGGCCAAACATCATCGCATTATTTTCGACTGCATCAATATCCGTGGTATAACCTTTGAGCTTAACCACGTCTTCTAATTGGTTTTCCTTGATAACTTCTTCCACTAAACGACGAGCTTCAAAATTATTAGAACCATCAGCGTATCCGTAGAGATCCAACGTAACTTCTGGAACTGCTTGGTGAACAATCGCCACAGCTCGTACTAAATCGTCCAAATGTTTTTCCCATGCAATGCGCGCAAATGCCACAATTTTCCCAAACTGGCGCTTTTTAACTGGAACTCGCTCACTATTTAAAAGTTGGTCTGGAACAATCCCCACTGGAATGGTGAACAAACGCGTCTTAGGATGAAAACGGGCACGAACATCTTTAGTTTGCTTTTTGGTAGCACTAATAAATGCATCATAGCGATCCATAGAATTGAGTGCATATTCATAATGTTGATTTAAAATTGAATGCATTGGTTCTTGCGCATCCGAAGCATGTGAATTATGAAGATGAATCACTCGATAAGCAGGCTTCTCCATATTCAAAAGTGCCCAATCCCCCAAATGATCTCGATCTAAAATATAAATATTTGGTCGTTCATCTGACCAAAAATCATTATTTAAATCGTCAAAGAAATGCTTCGTAAATTCTTCGATTGTATCAAATTGGTAAACTTTACCGTCTTGAGTAGTTAATTTCCAAGCCGACTGCTTCATTTCTCCTCGTGCATTTTTCTTCGTGAATGCTTCGATTGCTACGCGACCTGAAGGTGTTTTCCACTCTTCAGTTCCGACTTGATTATCTGGCGTATACCATTGCGATAATGATACAAAACCGCGATTATCATAGTGATCAACTCGGTAAAGGTTACCAAAACCATCAAAGAGTTCAGTTGATAAGACGCGATCACTTTCCATGTCCACGTTAATTCGCGCAACCAATTGGCCATCAATTGTCTCAGCTAGATAACGCTTATTTTCATAATCTGGCTTAAAT
>JALAGR010000040.1 GCA_022712335.1 Pediococcus sp.
ATATCCTGCACAAGGCTGATCGAATGGGGATGGCTAATTCACTTGAAATTCGTACACCACTAGTTGATCTTGAAGTGGCTAAATTTGCCTCAACCATGCCGATTAAAACACGAATTAACCGTAAGGAAACTAAAATTGCACTTCGTCACGCAGCGGCAGCCGAACTACCTGAACGTGTTACAAAAAAAGAAAAACTCGGGTTCCCATCGCCTGTTGCCAGTTGGATCAAAGAGGATAAGTACCGCACCCGCATCGAAGAAGCTTTTAACTCTGATGTAGCTCAAAAATTCTTTAAGCCAGAAGCTTTGATGCATATTTTAAACGAACACATTAATGGTAAATCTAGTATGCAAAAGATTTTCACAGTTTATACATTTATTTTATGGTATCAAGTCTATTTCCCTGAAAATACGGCAGCAAAGACCATCGATTTAGTACATCGCACCCAAGTATAAAAATAAGAAAAGCTGAACTCGCGAATTTAATTCAACGAGTTCAGCTTTTTAATTACCACTGATTATTTAACTTGATGTCCGTCATCCAAATAACGATCCATATCGCCCTTTGGTACCATGCTACCACCTGTAGCCCAAACGATGTGACTAGCATTTTCCATTGGATAATCTTGTTCCAATTGAGCTTGAACATCATCCAAAATTGTGAAGCCAGATGCAGCTGATGGTTCGACGTTAACATTTTCTGAATCATGCAATTCAGCAACATTTTTCATCATCTTTTGATCATCGAAAGTTTGAATACCATACAATAATGTATCCATCATCTTACCAGCAATTCTAGATGGACGCCCCACAGCAAGTCCATCGGCCTTTGTAACACCATCAATTCCAGCATCATAAACTGAAATTTGGTCATTCAAGCCTGTCATCATCCCTAGTGATACAGAAGGAATATGTGTTGGTTCTGCAAAAATTGGATGTACATTTTCACCGATAATTTTCTTCAAACCAAATGCTACACCACTAGGACTTCCACCAACACCAGCTGGTAGATATACGAATAGTGGATGTTCTGCATCAACTTTGATATTTTGGGCTTTCAATTGAGCTTGAAGCCGAACTGCGGCGACAGAGTAACCTAAGAATAAATCGTATGATCCTTCATCATCAATAAAGTAAGCTGTTGGATCTGCTTCAGCAGATTTACGTGCTTCTGTGATAGCGTGTGAAAAGTTGTCATTGTATTCCACAACGTTAACACCTTTTTCGCGCAACATATCTTTCTTCCATTGAGCAGCGTCGCTTGACATATGTACACTCGTTTTGAAACCAAGCTTGCAAGCCACGATTCCGATTGAAAGACCTAAGTTTCCGGTTGAGCCAACCACAATTCCGTATTGGCCAAATAATTCTTTGAAACGAGGTTCGTTTAATTTAGCGTAGTTGTCACCATACACCAATTCATCGTGCTTCATTGCTACTTTTTCAGCAAATTTTAGCACTTCGTAAATTCCACCACGCGACTTGATCGAACCTGAAATTGGTAGATAATTATCCGCTTTAAGATATAGGTTTCCCCTAACTTGGTTTTGAGCTTCTGCATTCAAAACAGCCTTCATTTTATCCACTTTAAGTAAAGGTGATTCCAAAATACCGTGAGTTGGCAATGTTTCTGGGAAAGCTACCTCAAAATAAGGTGCAAAACGTTGAAAACGAGCTTCCGCATCAAAAATGTGTTCAACTCCAACTGGTAAATCAGCTTCCTTCTTGTAATTCAAATTCTTCCAAAAAATCGGTTCATAAGCTTGCATTTGCTTAATTGCCGGATATTTTTCGCTTAGAGCATCGACATCAATCATAGTTTTATCTCCTCGTTATTTTATTCACATTCCAGTATACAACGCTTGGTATGCTTTGCTAACCCCTATTTCGCGAATTAATGTATTCATTCACAAAATCTTCTTTGCTTTTAATCTCTTTCCCAGAATTAACAATCATTGCGTGGAAATTTTGCCATTCAGCATCTGTTAAATCCAACGCTTCCTCAACTTCATTTTTTGCCTGTTCATATTTAATTGGGAGCGGATGTCCAAACCATTCAAAAATACGCTGACTATATTTATCAGCAATAAATCCTGCATGGCCAAAGGCGTACATCATTAAGTAATCTGCCGTCTCTGGACCAATCCCTACCA
Organism: Pediococcus sp.; assembly: GCA_022712335.1. Classification (GTDB taxonomy): domain Bacteria; phylum Bacillota; class Bacilli; order Lactobacillales; family Lactobacillaceae; genus Pediococcus. Next base: position 2,153 of record JALAGR010000040.1, read on the forward strand.
ACGCCAGCAATTCTGAGCGCAGTTGCGTTGAAGTTAATTTTTGAATTTTTTCGATTGAAAATTGATATTGTTGTGCCCACATTAATACATTTTGAATCGTTTGTGCCTTACGCGTGTAAAATCCACTGGGCCGAATCTGTTTCTGTAATGCTTCCGTGCTCAATTCTAAAATTTGTTGTGGATCAAAATTGAAATTCTTTTTTAAGTTCATTAAACTCGGTGCAACGTTAACCCAACTCGTATTTTGAACTAAGATGCCACCATAAATAACTTCCCATGGCGACTCCTGCCATTCTTCTAACCACGGCTGCTCTCCCATTTTCTGATACATCACATCGTAAATCGCTGAAATCTGCATATCAGTTACCTCCAAAAGCTATTATATGTTCATTTTGAAATAATTAACTGAAAAAACCACTAAAAATCTAAAATTAGAGTTAGAATATACTTGGAAACAACTATACGTTTTTTAAGGAGACTTTAAATATGATTGAAAAAGCTTGTACAACCGTTCTAGTAGGTAAAAACGCCTCAATCGACGGTTCGACGATGGTAGCGCGCAATGATGATACATTCTTGCCACTTGCTCCCCACCGCTTTTATATGCACCCTGCTGAAACTGGCGTAGATGAAACCATTGTTTCTTCTCAAAATGGTTTTACTGCTAAGTTGCCAGCCAATGGATACCGCCACAGTGCTGTTCCTAATATTGATCCTGACAAAGATGGTATTTACGACGAAAGTGGTTTTAATGAAAAAAACGTAGCTATGAGTGCTACAGAAAGTGTCTATGGTAATCCTAATACCCTTGCTTATGATCCTTTGGTTCCTAATGGTTTAGCTGAAGACACAATGCCTACGATGGTTCTACCTTACATCGACTCTGCTCGTGAAGGTGTCCAATACTTAGGTAAATTGATTGCTCAATATGGTTCTCCTGAAGGAAATGGTGTTATTTTTAGTGATAAAAATGACGTTTGGTACATGGAAATCGTTACGGGACATCACTGGGTTGCTCAACGTATCCCTGATGATTCATACGCTGTAGCTGCTAACCAAGTAGCTATCCAACAAGTTGATTTCAACGACCCCGACAACTTCATGTGGTCCGAAGGTATTCAAGAATTTGTTGAGGAACATCATTTGAATCTCGACCATGAAGGTTGGAATTTCCGTCGTATTTTCGGTACAGATACTGAAAAAGACCGTCACTACAACACACCTCGTGTTTGGTATGGTCAACACTATTTAAATCCTGAAATCGAACAAGATCCACAATCTTCAGACTTGCCATTTATTCGCCAAGCTAGTCGTAAAATTACGGTCGAAGATGTAGGCGCAATTTTGAGTTCTCACTACAACGAAACTAAATACGATCCATTTGGTCATGGTGCCGATGCTGACCGCTTGAAGTTCCGTCCAATTTCAATGAACCGTACTCAAAACTCGCATGTTCTTCAAATTCGTAACGACGTTCCTGAAGACCGTTCAGCTATTTTCTGGTTAAACTTTGGTGTTCCAGCATTCAGTCCTTACGTGCCATTCTTCAACAATGCTACAGATACTGATCCTAGCTACAGCGCTACTAAAGAAAAGATGAATTTGGATGATGCCTACTGGATGTATCGTGCCGTTGGCTCAGTGGTCGAAGGCCATTACAGCAACTTCATTCAAACTAACGTTGATTATGTAACAGCTTCAAAGGAATTTCTTCGTGGTCGTGTTGCAGAAATCGATGCACAAGCTGCTAAACTTCAAGGCAATGAATTAACTCAATTCTTGACAGAAGCCAACTATGCTACTGTTAAAGCCATGAAAGAACGCACGATGAACCACTTTAACGATTTGTTAGCTTCTGGATTATTACTTTCAAAACTAACATTCAATATGGATAAGAACCTCTAGTCCAAACAAAAAATGATGAATCCTAAACTTTGTGGTTTAGTGATTCATCATTTTTGTTTTATAAAATATAGTCGCCGGAATAGCCGACAATCTTAGACATTTCTTTTTCTGCCTTCTTAAGTCCCGCATTTCCACTTCCATCGGGGTGATTATCACTCATGATAGAAATTAAATACAAGTGACCTTTAACTTCAACAGCTCCAATGGAATTCATGATCCAACTTCCTGATAAAGTCCAGCCGTTTTTATTGGCTAAGAAATTGGCTGAATCACTGAATCCTTTAATAC
>JALAGR010000041.1 GCA_022712335.1 Pediococcus sp.
ACCCAAAGATAACGCATTGGCATAACGATTGAGTTGAGATTCATTAACCAGTTGTACAAATCATTCATCCCACCAATTCCCAATGCTGGAACAATGATGATAATTGAAACTAATAAAGCTGTTAATTTATAACCATTGTAGGCAACATCTTTAGCATTTTTCTTAGTCAAGAATGCTGGTACATATTTACTGTCCGCATCGTTTAACAAAATTCGAAGTGGCGCATCAATCGAAATTGCTAACGCTGCTGAATTAGCTAAGATATTAGCGAATGCGTAGATCCAAGTTAACGTATTCCCAACGTGGAATTGATTTCCTAAAATTTGGAAAGCTGTGTAAGAACCATTGGCCATCAAATCATTGGGAATATGTTGTGCATCAAAAATCATTCCCATCGCAAATGAACCTAGAATCGCTGATATAGCTACCATGATTGCTAACAAAATCATTCCGAGTGGGAATTCTTTGGCTGGATTTCTTGTTTTATTAACGTACGGCGAAATTTTTTCAGCTCCACCAACAGCGAAAACTAACATAGAAATCGTGGTGAAATAATTAAAATTAAATTTAGGCATATAAGTGCTAAATTGATCCATGTGTGCTGTTGCGATTGCTGAATGTGTAATAAATGGTGCTGACACTCCTAAAATAATAAATAGAATCGACATGATAAACATTCCAATTCCAGCAATACTACCAATTCGATTCAAGGTGGCTACACCTTTCGAAGCCATCCATACGAAGGCGAGGAAAATTACTAAACTTAAGCCTTGCACTACATAAGAAGGCGTCTGATTAACAAAATTCCCGTTGTTTTTGAACATCCAACTAAATCCGATTAAGATAGTTTGCGGTTTTTGCGCCAGGTATGGTACATGCACTACCCAATAAGTCCATGCCGCAAAGTAAGCAAAACGACTATTAGAAAGTTCTTTCATCCAAGATGAAACTCCACCTTCCGCTTCCCTAAAGGTTGATCCTAATTGACCAACCATTAAAGTGTATGGAATGAAGTACAGTAACATCATCAGTACCCACGAAACAATTACGACTAATCCTTGATTAGCAAAATTATTTACAACGTTGTTCAAACCCCAAACAGCTGTAAAAGAAATCAAGGCAATATTGAACCATCTAAAACTTCGGTTATCTTTCGAGCCTTCCATTAACATCTCCTCCTAATACAAAGTAAGCGTTGCCAAATAAATTTATGTTTTTAGTATATATCTTCTTGCTTGATTTAAAAATCATCGTGTATAAAAAAAGACCAATCTTATCGATTGATCGTTGTTGGTATTAATTTTCTTTCACAGTCATATCACGATCAACACGTGAACGACCTGTTGCATAGTCAAATTGAACTCCTGGTTGAACATTCCACACGAAAACATTAAAATTCAATGATCCATCTGTTGAAATTGCTTCAGCATGGTATCCAATCGGCATCAAGCCGTTTCCTTTGAATACTGTTGAAACTTTATAAATCACTTTTTTGTTTTTGGCTAAAGCATCTCGAACTCGTTCCTCAAAAATTTGCATTGTTTGTTGGTTACTATATGCGGTTTGAGTGGCAAGGTTCTTGGGATTGTCTAACGATCCTAATTCACGTGAATTGAAATTCCCGTTTTGGTCAAATTTTCCAGTAATCGAATATGCTAGTAAATGACCTCGATTTTGAATTTCAACCGTTCTGCCATCCAACGTGAGGCGTTTTTGATGCCATCCAGTTGGATTCCACGTTTGTCTTGAGCGTGTACTTGATTTTACCAAGTTCGTTCGACTCAAGTATCCCGTCGCTTGCGTTGTACGATTTAGATGATCCAAATTACCATAAACAATTTTATTTTCTTTCCAGTCATCTGGATTCAGCGTACTTTTATTCTTATTCACATAAATATATGCTGTTCCACCAGATTTAAATGTTTGTTGTGATAATTGGGTATCTTCAACGCTCTTAACTGATTTTGAAGTTTGCGAAACTCCTTGGTTAGTAATGCCTGAAACAAATTGGTGAATATCGTTGCCTTTGAAAAAAGCTCCCAAAATTGCAACTACTAAAACAAGCCAAATACTAGTAGATTGCTTATTTTTCCTTCTTTTACTCATCTCTTCCTCCACGTAAAAAGTTGGGACAAACTTGCCGTTTAATCCCAACTTTCATCTTTTATTTTCGAAGTTTTAAAGCCATTTCAATCGATTTATCAACTAATACTGATTGCGAATCAGCAACCGGAAAATGGTGATCATGCGCCATTTCTTGGGCATATGATAATTCAGTACATCCCAAAATCACAACGTCTGCTCCTTGTTCTTCTACCATCATTTTTAAAATTTGATAGAAAAGTTGGTCATCAACCATATTTTGTTCTTTGATATCGTCAAAAATCAATTTGCTAGTTAAAGCTTGAATTTCTTCAGTTGGTTTAACAACTTCAAATCCTTCAGCAAGTAATTCGCGATCATAAATTCCGTCGCTAGTTGTTCCTGGCGTTCCAATAATCCCAATCTTCTTAGCATTAGGATATTGTTTTTTAATATGTTGGACCGTTTCGCGAGGCATATGAACAATCGGTACATCCGTAGCTTTTTGTAAATCATCGTAAAAAAAGTGCGCAGTATTGCATGCAATTACGAAAAAAGCTGGATTTAACTTGCTTTGTTCTTTAATATCTTCTAGTAAATCTGGATAAGGACTTGGTTGCGAATTATCCATCAAATACGTTGAACGATCCGGCACTGTCGCATGATTTACTAGAATATAATTTAAATAATCTTGATCACGATGAGCCGGAGTTCTAGCATTTAATAACCGAATATAACTTTCAGTTGCTGGTGTCCCCATTCCACCGATAATCGTAAAGAATTTTTTCACAGGTATTACCCCTTATTTTCTTTAAAATACTTCCTGAAGTTCTTAACATAATTATGATTCATCCACCACATTAATAGGCTTCTCTTGAAATTCATATCTTCGTCGTAGATTGCAGTAAACCCATATTGATCACGATCAATCAAGTCTAAAGCAACTTTCTTGTCATCGTTGTTCTTAGCATATTTTTTAAAGACCTTTACAGGAACTCCAAGCCATAATTTCCAATTTCCTGGAACATCATTAGCATAAACTGTTTCACGATCAGCAAGTGCATTGTTAACACGGTCTTCAACGACCCAACGAGCTAAATTGTAACCATTCAATGTTACAAAGAAGCTGCTACGTCCTTGGCGAATGTTAATTTCGAATAATTTAAATTTACCATCACGGCTATCATACTTCATATCAAAGTTGGCATAACCAACATAGTTGATGCTTTCAAGGAAGTTTTTAACTGTGTCATAAATTTCTTGGTTAAATTCAGGAATAATTGTTACATAATTTCCAATTGCCGATGGTGCTGGATCTTCCAATAAAGGATGACCCAAACACATCATTTTAACTTGGTGATTTTGGTCAACGTACGCGTTTAACACACGCATATTACTATCATCACCAGGAATGAAATCTTGTAAAATCAAGTCAGAAGTATAGCCGTTGTCATAAATTTTTCCGATAACATCGTCTAATTCTGCTTGGGTTTTAATTCTATAGGCCTTTTTACGACCTTCAAAATGGATATCAAGCCATTCCACACTATCAGCAGGCTTTAGAGCTACTGGAAATTCAAATGGTGAAATGAACTTTTCGCCACTTTCATATTGAGCCTTTGTAATAAAGTGAGTAGCAGGATATGGCAAATTGTATTCATCACAAATTGAATAAAAACGTTCTTTGTTATTTAGTTGCTTCAATAAGTCATAATCGATGTATGGACAGATGAACGTTTTAGATAATTCATCTTTATGCTTAGAAATTAATTCAGCATATCCATCGCCCATCCCTAGTAAAACAACTTTTTCATCAGAATTTTCGTATTTTTTAGCGATTTCACGCATTGATTCAATAAAAACAGGATCTTCTGAAAAACCAGGAATAATATCAACATTCACGATTTTAGTAAAACGTGTTGGTGCTAGAACGGTCCCTGCATAAGCTTGAACACGTCTTCCCGTAATTTCGTAAAATGAACGAGCCATTCCATACGCATTGAAATCACTACCCAATAGAATTGGCGTAAAATTGTTTGTTGGTCTTTCCATTAACTTAATCCCCTCTTCACTTCTTCTGCGACACCCATGTCAGTTGGCCAAGGTGTGTCCACCCCTTGGACTTTTTGATATGGATCTTCGCCTTTTCCAGCTAATACAACCACATCATTTTCTCCACTGCTCATGATAGCCTGTTCAATGGCATCATGTCGATCAAGAACTTTACGAACTTCTACAGTATTAGGTTGAATATTATCAGTAATTTGCTTAATGATTTGTTCTGGATCTTCAAACGCAGGATCATCCGTCGTTAAATAAGCGATGTCAGCTTGTTCGCTCAACGCCTGACCGAAACCTGCTCTTCGTGAAATCCCTTTATCGCCAGGACTTCCGACAACGACGATTACTTTGCCTTCATGATACTGATGCTTCAAGAATTTTAACAAGGCATGCAAACTAGCATAGTTATGCGCATAATCCACAAAAACAACTCCGTGCCCTGGAATATCTAAATGCTCCATACGTCCCGGAATAACAATCTTTGTTAAAGGTTGAACAGCATCTTCATATGTCACTTCTGCAAATGCAGCAGCAATAATAGCAGCCGTCGCATTACTTTGGTTATAATCTCCAGCAACATTTAAGTCGTAGTCCCCGGCAACTTGCAATGCTTTCGCTTTTGAACTACTTTGCATTAACGTAAATTTATTAGTTGTTAAATCATCCACGTTATCCTGAATTAGAAAATCGACTCCACCATTTTCAACAGCGGCGCTGAATAAATAAATCTGTTCAGGGTCAGTAGTTGCTTTGGCAGCTCCAAAAACATCTTCAAAACGATCTGTGTCTGCATCAATAATACAACGTTTAGAATTAACCATTAATTGTAATTTGCAGTGTAAATAATCTTCAAAATCTTTATGTTCATTACGGCCAATATGATCCGGCGTAATATTCAAGAAAATTCCACAATCAAATTTCAACCCATAAACTCGATCTCTTAAATAAGCTTGCGAAGACACTTCCATTACCAAATACTTCATCCCATGATCCACAGCAACACGCATGTCGTGGAATAAATTCATTGATTCTGGTGTCGTCAAATCTGATTTAAATTGATCCTCTGGTCGAGGACCAACGATTCGATCGATTGTTGAAAACAAAGCTACTTGATTGGGATATTTTTGATTCAAAATCGAATGTGCAAAATAAGCCGAACTAGTTTTGCCTTTGGTTCCCGTAATCCCAACAATAAATAAGTCATTTTGCGGAAAATCGTAATATGTAGCAGAAAGAACCGCCATGGCTCTCGTAACATTCGTTACAATAATCGCAGTCATGCCGGTTCCTTCTGAATATTCATTCTCAGATACATAAGTGGTAGCACCATTTTGACGAGCTACTGATAAATACTCTGGTTTGAAATTTCCTTTGCAAAAGAACATATAACCTGGCTTTACGGTTCTAGAATCATACGATATTCCAGTATTTATAGTTGTTTCAGTTGATTTAATTTCTTTTAATAAATTATGTTCTGTAAGGATCGCCTTAACAGTGGCAATTTCAAGATCCATCTACTTCATCTCCACCTATACTTGTGTTCTCTTAACTAGATCCACAGTGTTAGTATTCGTATCTTCTGGGAAGAAAACACCATACCATAAAATAAATGTGTAAATCGTGAAAATCTTTTGCATACTTGATTTACCGTTAACATGTTCTTCTAAGATATGCATTAAAGCTTCTGGTTTGAAGAACTTCTTAGCAATATCAGAATTGAAAGCTGCTTCGATGCGTTGGCGATACTTGTCTTCCTTGATCCAATTAGCAATTGGAGATGGGAAACCAAGTTTTTCTTTCTTAGCAACGCGTTCTGGCAACTCAGCTTCAGCCGCACGACGTAGAGAAACCTTGGTTTCTTCTTTATGAATACGTGTCTTAATTGGCATTGTCGCAGCAAATTTAGCTACTTCACGGTCAACTAATGGTGTACGAACTTCAAGTGAATTAGCCATACTCATACGGTCGGCTTTGTGCAAGATATCAAATGGAAGCCAAGTATTGATGTCAAAGTATTGCATTTGAGTCATCTCATCTTTACCCTTTACTTCGTCAAAGATATGTTGTGTGTAAGCACCTGAATCCACATTCAATGCTGGATTACGTAAAATTTGATCACGTTCTTGTTGGTTAAAGACGTAGTTTACGCGATAGTAGCGTTCGCTAAGTGGTTGAGCCCCACGCATCAAGAAACGACGACCATGGAAACGAGGAAGGCCTGAAACAGCTTTAGCCAAGCCCTTACGCACAAAACTAGGTACCATCTTTTGGTAACGTTCGAATGTAAATGATTCTAAGTAGGTGTTATAGCCACCGAAGAATTCATCTGCACCTTCACCAGAAAGTGCAACCTTCACATTTTTACGTGTTCCCTTTGAAAGATAGAACAATTGCATTGCTGATGGATTTGATAACGGTTCATCCATGTAGTACATGATCGTTGGTAAGATATCAAAGTAGTCATCACCATCCATGTAAATTGGCGTGTTCTTTTGGTTGATTTCTTTAGCAAATTCAGTTGAGTAACTTAATTCACTGTATTTAGAATCCTTGAATCCAAGTGAGAATGACTGGATTGGCTTAAGCTTAGAAGCTTCAGCTAATACGTAGCTTGAATCAATCCCACTAGATAAGAAACTACCAACTTCAACGTCAGCAATCATATGTGCATCTACTGAGTCACTAACAATCTTACGGATTTTCTTTGAATCTTCTTCAATTGTTTGAGATTCATCAATGTTATCGTAGTTAAATTTAAAGTAAGTGTGTGTTTCAGTTTTACCATTCTTATGAATGAAGTATGTTCCTGGAAGAAGCTTGTAAACATTCTTGAACATTGTTTCTTTTGAAGGAATAAATTCAAAACTCAAGTGAATTGGTAACAATTCTTCATTAAATTCTTTAACAAAGTTTGGATGTTCCAAGAATGACTTGATTTCTGAACCCCAAAGGAAGGCTTCATCATCATCGTAATAGTAAAGAGGCTTAATACCAAAATGGTCTCGAGCACCAAATACTTCTTGTTTTTCCTTGTCATAAATAACGAAGGCAAACATTCCACGAAGTTTTTTAAGTAATTCTGGTCCCCATGCGTCGTAACCATGGATTAGAACTTCTGAATCAACGTCTGTTCTAAATTCATAGCCTAATTCTTTTAGTTCATCACGAACTTGTTTGTAATTATAAATTTCACCATTGAAAGTTAGCACTTTAGTTTCGGCACTATTCATCATTGGTTGACGTCCGTGAGCCAAATCAATAATTGATAGGCGACGGAATCCCATTGACGCATTTTCATCTTGGAAAAATGCTTCATCGTCTGGTCCTCGGTGTTTAATTCGATCGGCCATTGAC
>JALAGR010000042.1 GCA_022712335.1 Pediococcus sp.
GAATTCGTGGAACGTTTGATGATGAATTTCAGCCTGAACAATCTTATGCACTAGTCAAAACAGCGTGGGAAGATACAACTGATAAATTGTTAGCCAATGAAAGAAGAAGAGTTACACCAATACAAATTAAACTATTAGAAGATAATGACAAATATGTAGTAGAAAATGGGAGATATACGCTGCATATTTATAAAGCACCATTTTATTTCGAAATTGTCGATGAGCAAGGAAATGTGGTACATAAAGATTTACCTCGTCGTTCATTTGTAATGGATGATAATGGACGGGAATATCACTACAGTACAATGGGTGATACAAATAAATTTTATGGCTTTGGAGAAAAATCTGGAAAATTAAATAAGTTCAAACGGCGTATGCGAATGCATAATACAGATTCTTTAGGTTGGAATGCTAAAAAATCTGATCCGTTATATAAAATGATTCCTTTCTATATCAATTTCGATACAGAAAAAAATATTGCAAATGGTCTGTTTTATAATACGGCGCGCGATTCAGTTTTTGACATGGATTGTGAGCATAGTAATTACTGGTTAAGATATAGTTATTTCCAATGCGATGGTGGAGATCTTGACGTCTTCTTTATTGGTGGACCCACAATCAAAGAAGTAGTTGAACATTATACAGATTTAACTGGTAAGACTGCAATGATGCCAATGGCCTCACTTGGGTATATGGGATCAACGATGTTTTATACTGAATTAGATCAAGACGCAGATAAAGCTATTTTAGATTTTGTTGATACGTGTAAGAAAAATGATATCCCATGTGACGGCTTCTTTCTATCCTCAGGGTATACATCAGGAGAAGATGGAAAAAGATACGTATTTAACTGGAATAAAAAACGTTTTCCGGATCCTCAAAAATTTGTTGAAGAATTAAAACGGCGAGGTGTTTTATTAGCGCCAAATATTAAACCGGGAATGTTATTAACACATCCATTTAAAGATGACTTTGAGTGCAATGATGCCTATGTTAAGAATCAAAATGGGGATGATGACCAAGTTGATCAATATTGGGGTGGTGCTGCTCATTTTGTAGATTTTACAAGCCCTAAAGGTCGAGAGACTTGGAAAAATTATATGAAAAAAGCTCTAATCTCAAATGGAATAAGTTCAATATGGAATGACAACAATGAATATGAAATTAATGATAATGGTGCTTTAGTAGAAGCGGAAGGTCAAAAGAAGACGATCGGCGAAGTTAAACCGATAATGTCGACGATGATGGCAAAAGCAGCACAAGATGCAATTAAAGAAACTATGCCAGAAAAAAGACCATATGTAGTAAACCGGGCAGGATTTGCCGGAATACAGAGATATGCACAGACTTGGGCTGGTGATAATTATACTAGTTGGACTAACTTAAAATATAATGTGCCTACTATTTTAGGAATGGGATTATCTGGAGTAGCAAATCAAGGTTGTGATATTGGTGGTTTTGATGGTCCGCTACCTGAACCTGAGTTGTTTGTGCGCTGGGTACAAAATGGAATCTTCCAACCAAGATTTTCGATTCATTCATGTAATACAGATAATACGGTTACTGAACCATGGACATATCCGCAATATACTAAATATATACGTGATGCAATTAAACTTAGATATTCATTGATTCCGTACTTCTACTCGCTACTGCATCAAGCTGCTACTAAAGGCGATCCCATTATGCGTCCGTTGGTTTATGAATTCCAAGATGATCCCGCAGTTTCAGAGGAAAGTTTTGAATTTATGTTGGGCCCATCGTTGTTGATAGCAAATGTTTTAGACCAAGGGCAAACACAAAAAATGGTGTACTTGCCTAAGGGGACCAAATGGATTGATATTAAAACATCTAAATACTATGATGGCGGACAAACGATTGAAGTTCCGGTTGATTTATCTAGCATTCCGATGTTTTTGAAATGCGGAAGTATTGTTCCACAAAGTAAGGGACTTAATAATATCCATAACGATGTAATTAATAAAATCGAATTGCTGATCGAGCCAAGTTTAGCAACATCGTTTGTGATGTACGAAGATGATGGAGTATCAAATGATTATCAAAATGGTGAATTTTTAGAGACAAAAGTGCAAGTTCAACCTGATCAAGATGGTGTACGAGTTAATGTTGGTCGTAGCGGAAATTATCAAACGAAAGTTGAGATAGTTGAACTAAAGGTACATTGTCCAAAAATAGCTCCATTAACAGTAGCAATTGATCAAGAGGATTTAAATAGATACCTTAATTTTGAAAAATTCAAAGATGCTCAATCAGGTTGGTATTTTGATGGTGAGAGACGAAAAGTAATAATTCGATATGCCAATCCTAAACAAGCCGATTATCAGGTGAAAATTAATTTTCACGTGAAAGATTTGATTTCAATCTAAAAATAAACCCATGCTGTTTGCATGGGTTTATTTTTATTCTAATGTCAGGATTGGATCTTTTTTTGATGTAATACTTAATGCAATTAAACAGTAACCTAACGATATAATCCATGCTAATTGATTAGAGTAGCAAATTATATTGTAACCCAACGAAACAATTGCTAAATAACCGCCAATTGACCTTCCAATTAATTCGCCAATACCAGAAATGATGGCATATATACTATGGCCTAAGCCTTGTAAAGTGTTTCTAAAAATCATAAGGCTTCCATGAGCAATGAGGAAGTAGCTCATAATGGTTAAATATTGTTCTGTCATCAAAAATACTGGACCTGAACTAACGCCCAAAACTAGATTAATGATTGGTTTTTTGAAAAAGAAAATAATTATAAAGGAGACGCATGACCAAGTGAGTTGAATGATTAAACTGGATTGAATTCCAATCTTTAATCGAATTATTTTCTTTGACCCATAATTTTGTGCCATATATGTAGCAACAGCTGCGCCAATACTTTCCATTGGTAAAGTGAATAATTGACGTATTTTATCTCCAGCTGATTGGGCTGCGACTGCGTGAATGCCTAATGAATTAATAGCATTTTGCATAATGACAGCTCCGATTGCAGAAATTGAATATTCAAGTCCCATAGGGAATCCCATTGCACATATATGCTTAAAAATTTTTGGATCCAAAAATTTTTAA
>JALAGR010000043.1 GCA_022712335.1 Pediococcus sp.
AACTTATAGCCTTGCTTTTTAAGTCCTAAAAGCAAATCTTGGTATCCCCCAGCTGCGCCTACTCCTTTATATGCTTTTTTATCAAAAAGTTTTGCAGTATTTGTCTTACCAGATTCTGCGTCCATAGCGATATCTTTATTTTTTTTCAAAAGCTCATTTTTAGCGTAATTATAAACTTTTTCCGTAGCCTCTTTTTTATCACTCTTATTTGCTACTGTAAAAGATGCTGCACTCGCTGAAACTGAACTTCCTAGTAATAACCCAATTGCAGAAGCAATCATCATATTTTTTATACCTTTTACCATTAAAAATCCCTCCAAATATTTTGTGATAGAAACCGTTTTCTACGCTTCAAATATACCATTCTGAGTACTGAAAAAATCTATATCGCTTTTAAGCAGCAAAATATTGTCACGGCGAATCAAAATAATACTTAGCATTAACAATATTTTGCGAAAATTAACAAATATATTTTTCAACATGTGTCTTTTCAAACTAAAAAAGAAGTTGCCTATTAGCAACTTCTCCTAGTTATTTATTTTCTTGTTCAGCCTTTAGTGCCGCATCATAAACAGGAAGTTTCTTAAAATAGCCTTCCTTATTAACTTGGCGACCACGAGCAATACCCATTTCAAATTGGTTAACATCATTAGTGATTGTTGAACCTGCAGCAACGTAACTGTGGTCTGCGATATTAACTGGAGCTACAATATTAGAATTACTTCCAATAAATGAATAATCTCCAACAGTAGCATGGTGTTTATTTACACCATCGTAGTTAACAAATACCACTCCACAACCAATATTAATGTCTGTACCAAGATCCGCATCCCCCACATAGCTTAAGTGGCCCATCTTAGTTCGTGCACCCAATTTGGCATTCTTGACTTCACAATAGTTTCCAACATGCACAAACTCACCAATTTCAGCCTTAGGACGTAAATGACTGTGTGGACCAACGTTACTATCATTATGCATAACGGCACTTTCAATTTGTGATGATGTTACTGTAACACGATCTCCGATTGTTGAATCTACAATTTTAGAATGTGCACCGATCACTGAATCAGAACCAATTTTAGTATTCCCTTGGATTTGGACACCTGGTTCAATAATTGTATCTGCACCAATTTCTACACCATAATCAATGTAAGTATTTTCTGGATCAATAATTGTCACGCCATTTACCATATGTTCTTCGTTAATGCGACGTTGCATAACCTTAGTTGCTTTAGATAGAGCTAAGCGGTCATTAACTCCCATTGATTCTGAAAAATCGTCCATTTCGTAAGCAGCTACAATTTCCCCAGCTTCTTTCATAATTCCGATTACATCTGGAAGGTAATATTCGCCTTGTGCATTATCATTTTTCACTTGGTGAAGTGCGCCGAAAAGTTTTTGATTATCAAAACAGTACACACCCGTATTAATTTCATTGATTTCTGCTTCTTCAGTTGTAGCATCTTTTTGTTCGACAATTTTTGAAACAACACCAATTTCGTTACGAACAATTCGTCCATAAGAAAATGGATTTTCAGCACGAGCTGTCAAAATTGTTGCTGCAGCGCCCTTTTGACGATGATATTCAAAAAGATTTTCGAAAGTTTTCGCAGTAAATAATGGAGTATCACCACTAACGATCATTGTCATTCCGTCTTTATCGCCAAGGATTTTTTCAGCTTGTAAAACTGCATGTCCTGTACCAAGTTGTTGTTCTTGAACAGCGTATTCTGTACGATCACCTAATAACTCCCGAACTTTTTCTGCACCATGTCCGATAATCGTAACAACGTGATCCATGTTAGTTTTTTCAACTTGCGTTAACATGTGATCAACCATGGCTTTACCGCAAACTTGATGCAAAACTTTGTATAGTTTTGACTTCATTCGAGTACCTTGACCTGCAGCTAAAATGATTGTATTTTTTTCCATTATTACTAGATCTCCTCAATCTCTTTAAAATTTCTCTCAAAGTAATTTCCAGCTTTAATTTGAACCTGTCCATCTTGGGACGTATCAACATTTAACAATGACGTAAAGTCTTCAATTGCACGTTGACCTTTATATGTACCCTCAGCAAGGACTGCAATCCCGATCAATTCTGCTTCAAATTCTTGTAGCAAATCAACCATGGCATGTACGGTACCTCCACCCTTCATAAAATCATCCACAATCAAAACTTTCATTCCGCGTTGTAAACTACGCTTAGATAATTCCATTTTTTGGATGCGTTCTGATGAGCGTGAAACATAATTAACTGAAATAGTCGAACCTTCGGTAATCACGGATTCATGCCGAACAATAATAAAAGGAACGTTTAAGTAATTAGCTACTGCTTGCGCTAAAGGAATCCCTTTAGTTTCAACGGTCATCACCGCATCAACGTCTGAACGAACATATTCACTTGCTAGCATCCGTCCAATTGAACGCAACGTGCTTGGATGACCTAGTAAATCGGACATGTAAAGATAACCACCTGGTAACTTTCGGCTTGGATCAGCTAATTGTTTGGTTAGTTCATCAACCACCTCATGTGCCTCTTTCGAACCAATTCCAGGAAGATACTTAATTCCTCCTGCAGCACCATTGGTAATTTCAATTGTTCCTAACTGTTGTTTTTCTAAAGTTGATTTCATAATTGATAAATCTTCACTAATTGAGGATTTAGCGGATGAATATCTCGTAACGAAAAATCCAGAAGTTATGAGCGTTCTTGGATGATTGATTAAATAGTTCGTCATATCAATCAATCGTTCGCTTCGCTTCAATTTCATTGGTTTCACTCCACTCTTCTTTTGCTTATTATTCGCAAAAATCACTTACTTTTTTATTTACTAAAGACTATAATATCACAGTTCACAAATAATGTTCGGATTTAGATGGTAAATATAAAAAAAGACTGTACCAATTGGACTAATTAGCGATTTTCGCATAGTTACTCCCTGATACAGTCTTACATTTTTAATTATCCTTCTTTACGCCAAATCATCGCACCAAAGTAAATTACACATTCAATCAAAGCTATAAAGAAACTAACCGGCCAATTTGTAATATAACCCAAATATAGTCCTAACCAAACGCCGAGTAATGCAGCACTAATTGCAAATAACATCATTCCACTTACTGTTTTAGCAACAATCTTAGCAGCAGCTGCTGGTAGCGTTAATAACACAAAAATTAAAAGTGAACCTACGATTTGGGCAGCCGTACTAACACTAAGGGCTAAGACAACCAAGAATAGAATCGAAACAAAATTAGTATGAATTCCTTTGACCGAAGCACCGATGTGATCAAAAGAATCGTACTTTAGTGGTCGATACAAAAATAGAATAAACACTAGCGAGATAATCGTTAAAATCAATACTTGATTAACTTCAGCTCGACCAATTCCAATTACACTACCAAATAAAATGTTGGTAGCATAACTAACATTTTTATTCGAAATTGATAGAAATAAAATTCCTAATCCCAAAAATAAACTAGAAACGGCCGAAATTGCAGATTCTCTTCTCGAAGCTTGAACACTCATTTTACCAATTAAAATTGAACTAACAATTGTAAACAGTAACATTCCTGTTAGTGCTTGCCATCCCATAAAAATCCCAAAAGCGGCCCCAGAAAATCCAATTTCAGACAACATGTGTGATAAAAATGACATATTTCGCCCCACAACGTAAACACCCATAATTCCACAAATAATGGCAATGAAGGTCCCTGCAATGTAGGCATTTTGCATAAATTCAAAACTAAACATCTAGCAAGTCCTCCTCTTTTTTGATATCCGCCACTTCGCCTAATGCATAATGATCCTCTTTTAACATTAGATAACGGTTGGAGTAACGTTGCATTAAATCGAAATCATGCGTTACTGAAATAACGGTCAAGTCATGCTGCTGATTGAAATGTTGGACTAGATTGAACAATTCATACTTTCGAACTGTATCCAAACTTGCTGTTGATTCATCTAAAATCAATAAGTCTGGATGATCTACCAAAGCTTGTGCTAGATATGCCTTTTGTTTTTGTCCACCTGAAGCGCGTCCCATTCGAGTATTTTGGATATCAACTAAATCCGTCTCTTCAAGAATCTCGTCTAATTGAGTACGTTCCATTTTAGATAACCACGGCATTTTCCCATCCTGTAAATTTAAAGCCACGAAATCACGAATTGAGAGTGGATAATCGCGATCGATATTTCTAAATTGTGGAACATACCCTACTTTAGTACCCTTACGAAATTTAATACTACCATTGGTTGGTTTAACTTGGTTTAATAGCGCACGAATCAAGGTAGTTTTTCCAACACCATTTTCACCAATAATACTTAAAAAATCGCGCCGATCTACATTAAAACTTAGATCATTAAATAATTTTTGTCCCGGAAAATCCATCGCTAATTTTTGGACCTGAACCAGTGTTTCAGTCATTAATTCTTACCTTCTTGTATTTTACTAATTTGATTCAATTGTGAAAGC
The DNA here is from genome assembly GCA_022712335.1 of Pediococcus sp. Classification (GTDB taxonomy): domain Bacteria; phylum Bacillota; class Bacilli; order Lactobacillales; family Lactobacillaceae; genus Pediococcus. The sequence goes on from JALAGR010000043.1 coordinate 4,476, forward strand.
ATCCAAGTTTGATAATTTTTACCCTTTGGCATCGTTTCTGTAACATTAATTACTGGGATATCATTTTTCTTAGCCAGTTTTAAAAGTTCATCAATAACCTTGTTACCTGTTTGCTGGTTGTTCACAATAAATTCGATTCGTTGATCTTTAACATCTTTTTGAAGCTTTTCTACCATTTTTGGTGACGGATCTGTTTCATTTTCAATTGCTAGAGCAAAAGCTTTGTCGCTAACCTTGTACCCCAATTCGCTTAAGGTATAATCATAAACTGGTTCTGTAACCGCTACTTTTTTGCCCATACTCTTTTGTTTAATTTGCTCAATTTTCTGTTGAACTGGCTTCAATGATTCAACGTATGATTTAGCATTTTTTATAAATTCTTTTTTGTGTTTAGGATCCTTTTTACCTAATTCAGTTGCTAAATGATTAGCTAAAGTTTCCATTGCTGATAACTTATACCACAAATGTGGATTATCACCATCAGATTTATTAACCAACTTTCCCACATTTAATACTTTAACCGACTTCTTCTGTGGCGTAATTTTTTGCACCCAAGTATCGGTTCCAACGCCATTTTCAACTACAATGTTAGCGTTCGTCATTAATTTTGCTGTTTTAGTAGTCGGCTCATAATCGTGTGGATCGACCGTTGGATTATCAATAATATTAGTAACCTTCACACGA
>JALAGR010000044.1 GCA_022712335.1 Pediococcus sp.
CGATGACAGCATGGGAAGAGTGGGAAAAGGATGATCGCATTATGAAAGAATTTAATGCAGTTCTTCATGAAAATCATATCAGTGGACAATAAAAGAAAAGTTGGTAAAATCACCTTAAGGACGTAGAAATAAAGGTGATTAAACCAACTTTTTTATTTGTTTTTACAAAAAATAATTTCACGATGCAAAATGTTCGCATAATAACGGATAAAGTGCTATTATATTCATGAATTTAAATATAAGAATACTGTACGAGGTTTGATCACAGGAGGGTGCATATTATGGAGAAAGCATATATGATCGGTACTGGAATTGCCAATTTAGCAGCAGGAATTTATTTAATTCGCGATGGTGGGTGGACTGGCGACCAGATTACGATGTATGGTTTAGAAAAGCATGGTGCAAATGATGGTGCCGCGGTTACTGACTATGAGCAAGAATATGGAAATCAACGTTTATCGAACAACCAAGGCTTTTTAGCTAAGGGTGGACGGATGTTAAATGAAGAAACCTACGAGAATTTGTGGGATATTTTACGGAGCGTACCATCTTTAGATAATCCAGGACAATCAGTTACTGATGATATATTAAACTTTGACCATGCACATCCAACACACGATGTTGCTAGATTGATGGATAAGAAGAATGGAATTCGTAATAACGGCGGTGCAGATGATTATTACCATATGCAATTTAACAATAAAGACCGTTTCTTACTATCTAAGTTAATGACGATGCCTGAAAGCAAAGAAGCCAAGCTAAACGATATCAGTATTGAAGAATGGTTTGCAGATAGTCCCCATATTTTTACAACTAACTTCTGGTACATGTGGGAAACAACTTTTGCGTTCAAGAAGGAAAGTTCAGCGATGGAACTTCGTCGTTATATGAATCGAATGATTCTTGAATTTAGCCGAATCAATACTTTAGAAGGCGTAACCAGAACGCCATATAATCAATTTGAAAGTATCATTTTACCAATGCGAAAGTATCTTGAAGATCAGGGAGTTATTTTCATTAATAACCGTAAAATTACGGCTTTTAACTTCAAAGACACACCACTTCGCGATGACATCATTGTCACAGGACTTGAATACGAAGATGTTGAAAGTGGCGAAACCGGTAAAATTATGGTGGATGAAAATGATTTAGTATTTGATATTAACGGCGCCATTACTGATAGTTCTTCGATGGGAGATTTGAATACGCCGGTCAAAGAAAATATGGAATACGCGCCAAGTGCAGCACTTTGGAAACAAGCTACGGAACATTTTTACAATCTTGGTAATCCGGATAAATTTTTCAACGACCGCGCTCAAAGTGAGTGGATGAGTTTTACAGTAACGACTAGCAATCATTACTTGGTAAATGAAATCAGCCGAATTACTCAACAAGAGCCTGGGAATGCTTTAAATACTTGGGTAGACAGCAATAATTTGCTATCAATTGTTGTGCATCATCAACCACATTTTCACGCTCAAAAGGAAAATGAGACGGTCTTTTGGGGATATTTCATGTTCCCACGCAAAAATGGAGACTACGTTGATAAACCAGTAATTGAAATGACGGGTAAGGAAATGCTTCAAGAGCTATTAGGACACTTAGCAGAAGTTGATCGAGCAGCTGATAATATCAGCGAGCACGAACAAGAAATTATGGACAGTGTGATTAACGTTATTCCAGTCTATATGCCATATGCTAGTGCGCTATTTAATCAACGAGCAATTGGTGATCGTCCAGACGTCGTGCCTAAGAACTCTAAGAACTTAGCTTTTGTGAGCCAATTTGCCGAAATGCCATTTGATATGGTCTTTACGGAACAATACTCGATTCGAGCAGCTCAAAAGGCCGTTTATCATTTTATGGGAATTCCAGAATCACAAATGACGCCAGTTCATCACTATGAAAAAGATCCAAAGGTATTATTAAAAGCAACGAAAACGATGTTTAGATAAAACAATAATTTCGCTAAAATTTAGGTTCAACGGGAAAAGGCTCTGTGTTAAAGAGTGATTTCCGCGTTGAACCTGTTTTTTTGTATACAGGCGATTAGACACGTTTAAGCTAAGTAAATTAGAATTAGGAGGAATTCTTTTTTGAATTCAGAACAGCAATTATTTTTCGCAGGACAAAAAATCGTCAATGATGAACAACAAGAGTATGAAGAATATGAATTACTTTTACGTTATGGAAACCAAGTTAATGCCCGTTTTCCAGCTCAAATATACGAAAATCTTATTAAAGATGAAAAAGAGTACAAAAAATATATTCAATTTTTAAAGGCAGAGCTCTCCACGTTTTTAGTGGCTAAACCGAATGCTAACTTTTCATTTAACATTGATCAACAGGAATTAAAGTATCAGGCTTTATTTGATTTTCTAAGTGATTTTCCAGTAGAACAGCGTCAAAGACTAACCATAGAACTGACGGAAAATGCTCCATTAGAACACGAGTTAAACTATTACTCAACTTACGACATTGATGCGATTAAACAAATTGCTGATATGGATTATAAAATTGCTTTTGACGATATTGGATCGGGAAATAATACGTTAGGCAACTTATTTTTATCAAAGGATCACATCACAAGAGTGAAGTGGTCATACATTAATCTAGCTAAATTCGTAAGTTGGGAAGAGAGCAGAAATTGGATCAAATTTTTGAATGAGATTACAACCACGAATCAGCTCGATCTCGTTATCGAAGGCGTTGAAAATGAAGACGTAGCACAGCAGTTGAGAAAGTTGGGAATCAAATACTTTCAAGGATACTTATATTCGAAACCGACGCCACTAATCGGTTAGAATAATATTGGAAATAACTATTTTCGAGATGTTACGTAGGGGGCTCAATTTTAGATGGGGCAATTTTTAGCACAAAATTCAAATATTATTGGAACTACAATAACTAATTTAATCGTTGCGTGTTTTTTTAGTACGGGATATATTGGTTATTTTCATCGGCTCTGGACGGAAATTTTTAGTGAATTTAATGAATATACTAAGTCGGTTGTTTGGAAAAGAATTCAATTAATTATTTTAGGGTGTGGAGTAGGATTGTATTTGCACCTAACAACTAGGTTTTATTTTCATGGTTCGATTGCGATGGCGCTTGAAGATATTGCGCTCTTTTTACTAGTGGTACCGTTTATGTATAAGGGTGGTTTTAATTGGTTTGAAAGGTTAATTCAAGTTTCGGCATTTGTTTACGTTTGGATCGCTCATCATGGAGAAAATATTAACCAGATTCATGTGATTTTTGCGTTAGTTTTAACGCTTTTAATTATTGCGGTGGGACAGTTATACCATGATGAGATTATTGACGATTGGAAATATGGGATTCCATACGTATTCTTTATTGCATTTTTCTTTTGGAAAACTCTACCTTCCATATCAATGGATGTGAGAATGACTAATCGAATTGAGTGGGAAGCAATCTTGATTTTTGTTGCAATGAATATCACTATTATGGTGTTTTGGCTTCAGAGTTTTAAGAAAACACAGCGTAGTCAGCAGTTAGAGCAACTAGCAGACTACGATAGCTTAACGGGAGCGAAGTCGTACACATTGTTTCAACAAGAAGCCAAAGCGTTATTTAAGACAGCTAAAGCTCAGCACCGAGATTTAGCCGTAGTGGAAATGGATATTGATCGTTTCAAACAGATTAACGATTTTTATGGGCATTCAGCAGGAAATCAAGTCTTGATTGAAGTAACGGCTACTATTCAAAATATTTTAGAGCGTTTGGCTGAGGATGCTGAAATGTATCGAACGGGTGGAGAAGAATTCACCATCGTATTTCCTCATAAAACCATAGAGCAAGCATTGCCTACTTTACGCGAATGTTGGTCAGTAATTAATCGTTCGGAATTTTTCTACCAAGGAAATCCAATCGATGTTTCAATTTCGATGGGTGGAACGGACTTGAGCGCAGCTGATACTAATTTTGAAGAACCATACAATCGAGCGGACCAATATTTATACATGAGTAAGAGAAATGGACGCAATTAAATTACAATTGAAGGTAAAAAACGTTTTGCTGAAAGTAAGAAGAATGCTTTGGCAATGCTAAATGCCTTTTTTACCCAGCCGGTGATTGATGTTGCTGAAGATTCAAAAGTGGTTCAGACGGGTTTGTTAACGAAAGTGTATGATTACAGCAATAGTAAGTGGCGAGTACCTAAAGATTTAAAAGTATCTATGCGAACACAACTAAAAGTGATTGATAGCTTTAAAAATCGCTCGAAGTTAGGACGAATTGGATTAATGATTTCTCTTGAAGATTTTGTTAATGAACGAGTTTTAGAGGTTTTAAAGCAGTATCTACGGGAGCATCAGGACATTGATGGTTTCACGGTCGAAATTATTGATTTTGATACATTGGAAAATATGGAAATTTTTAAAAAAATGACCGCCCAATATCGTGCGGTAAAGATTAAAATTGTCGTTACCAATATTAG
>JALAGR010000045.1 GCA_022712335.1 Pediococcus sp.
GACAAACTTGAACTAATTAAAAGTGAGAGCGCATCTTCTTCATCAGAAGCACAACGGGTAAGTGAAATTAAAACTAATCTTACTAAATCATTTAAATCATTTGGTACTGTATCGTACGATGCAGATACAAAGACTTTTAGTGTTTCGGCAACGGATGCTGATACAAAAAAAGTTTTCAATCAACTGATTGCTGATCCTAGTCAGATGAGTAATAGTAACTTTGATGAGATTCAAGATAAATTCGTTGAAGTCTCCAAGTCTTTGAAAAAAGAAGTTGGTAAGGGTTACTCAATGCAATTAAATCAACCTAGTAAAGCTACCCCGATGATTATTGCTAAGGATGGCAAAATTTCTTACAGTATCTTTTCATAAAAAAATGGCAACTTATGATTTCTACATCCATAAGTTGCCATTTTTTATTGTTGTTTTTCGTAAATACGCTGTTGTTGCTTTTGACCTTTCAAAATAAATGGAGCCGGATCCTTTTCAAATTCTGTTTCACAGTCATCAATCTGAGGTTCCATAAAACTACGATAAATACGTTCATATTCTGTAACTGAAACTGGTGTACGTCTTTCTAAAAATGCCACTGTTTCGTCAGTAATATATTTTTCGTATCCTTCAACTACGCGACCAGTAAAGAACTCACCCTCTGCACCTGATCCATAGCTAAACAATCCAATTTGTTCACCAGCTTTTAAGCTATGCGCATGTAACAATGAGAGTAAACTCAAGTAAAGTGATCCAGTATATAAATTACCAACTTCACGATTCAAATAACGACTTTCTTCAAAACGTTCTAGTAAACGTTCTTTGACTTTTTGGTCTTCTAAATCTTCAATAACACTTCTCAAAGCCTTCAATCCCATTTTGGTGTATGGTAAATGAAAAATGATTGCTGCAAAATTGGCAATACTTTCATTTTCTTTTTCGATGTAATTTTCAAACGTTTCCTTAAAGAAATTAATAAACTCTTCTGACGAATATTTACCATCTACTAGAGCTTCACTACGATTCAATGGTCGCCAAAAATCCATGATATCTTTAGTTAAGTGGGCACTTTCAGTTCCAATCTCAAGTAAGTGTGGATTAGCGCTCATAATCATCGCCATCGCTCCACCACCTTGAGTCTTTTCACCTAAGGTTCCAATTCCATAACGTGCAATATCCGATCCCACCAATAGAACCCGACTTTCAGGATGCAAAGCAATGTGTCCCATTGCCATTTGGATTCCGGCAGTTAAACCAAAACAAGCTTGCTTTAATTCCACGCCACTTGCAGCCGAATTGATTCCTAGCAATGATTGTAAATAGATTGCTCCAGATTTGGAACTATCTACACCTGATTCAGTTCCAAATAAAATCAAATCAATTTTTTCTTTTTCCGAATCATCAACGATTTTTAGCGCAGCATTAGCCGCTAAAGTCACGGAATCTTGTGAATTTCGAATTACAGCCTGCTTTGATTGGCCGATTCCAATTAAATATTTGTTCGGATCCTCATTGCGTGCCTTAGCTAGATCCTCCATCGGTAAATATAAATCACTTGTAAAAAAGCTCATTTTGTCAATTCCAATTTTCAAAACAGATCCTCCAAAGCTTCTTCCCATATTATTTTGTCTATTAAATTCTATCAAACCGCCTATTGTTTATCAAAAGACGCCTTAATTTTTAAGATAAACCTTACAAATGGCTATCGTTTTTTCTTTGATTCAGTGCCGTATTAACTTTTTTGATATCACTCCACTCTTGAATCCGAATCACACTCCAAATAATTACATACACGATTAAAACAATTGCAAAAACCATCCAGCTAAATGGCCAGTTATTAATTTTCATCATGCTCCAAACTAAAAATAACGTTACTACTAGATGACTTAAAATTCCTACTGACCAATTGAACATTTCCAAGTCCATAATAAGCGAACTCACACCAATCATCCCACTGATCAGTAGCACACTAAATGTATTCCAAACACTGGGTACGTATGGCTGGAGTCCCATCGTAATCAAAACCAAATAGGTTACTGCTCCAAAAGCAATCCCTGTGATAAATGAATGAATAACTTTTTTCATTTTTTCCTCCTAAATTCCTAAACGGCTTTCAATTTCGCGTACATATTTGCGACTAACCGTTGTTTTACGACCTCCAGAAAGCTTTGCCACTAAAGTCCCACCAAAACTAGCTTCTAGAGCTTCCAAATGATTTAAATTTATAATGGCGTGCCTCGATACTTGAACAAATTCTTGATTGTTAATCTGTTCAAGTAGCTTATTTAAATGTCCATTAGACTCAATTTGTATATCCTTAACAAAAAAGGTTAATTTTTCTCCCATAACTTCAACTAGCACTAGATCTTCTAGTTTTACCATTATAATTCTATCGGTTGTTTTAACAGGAATTATTTTAGGCGATTCAATCATTAATGTTTCGATTTTCTGAATCATTCTTTCTACATCAGAATTTCTCTCCGTTGCTTTTACAACGATTTGAGGTTCGTTTTTCAATGGATTAGTGAGTTTTTCAAAAACAACTCTCATCCCTTAACTTCCTTTCTTCCATGTCCTATTTTTCTCCGCAAATACTATCAAAAATAACATTACAACACTTATTCCCAATAATAAAATCAAATCATCATTACTAGAAAA
>JALAGR010000046.1 GCA_022712335.1 Pediococcus sp.
AAAGTTCGAATGGAAAAATTCAAAGAACGCCAACCTGATCAACTGTCTGGGGGACAAAAGCAACGAGTTGCAATTGCCGGTGTTTTAGCTTCTAAACCAGAAATTATTGTTTTAGATGAAGCTACGAGTATGCTTGATCCGCAAGGACGCCATGAAATAATAAATTTAATCAATGAAATTCATCAAGAAAATGACATTACAGTTATTTCTATTACTCATGATGTGAGTGAAGCGATGCTTTCCGACCACGTTGTGGTTTTAAACGACGGAAAAGTGGTTAAAACAGGGGAACCTGAAGAAGTGTTTAACGATAATGAAATGATTAAATTGACTGGTTTAGAGCAGCCATTTAGTGCACATTTATTTGATGCGTTGGTTGATCAAGGCATTAATCCTCCGATAGAGCTACGAATGAATGAAAATGATTTGGAGGAATGGCTATGTCAATATCTTTTAATAGTGTAGATTTTATTTATCAAGCACATACCCCGTTTGAAAATCTATCTTTAAAAAACATTAATTTAACGATTCCTGACGGCTCATATACGGCTATTATTGGGCATACTGGAAGTGGAAAATCGACGCTGATTCAGCATGTTAATGGTCTTTTAAGGCCAACGAACGGAACAGTTGATGTTGATGGACAGGTAATTAAATCAGATACTAAAAATAAACAACTGGTCCAATTACGTCAGCATGTTGGCATTGTTTTCCAGTTTCCTGAGAGCCAATTATTTGCCGAAACAGTAATCGATGATGTTAAATTTGGACCATTAAATTTTGGAGTGTCTGACACAGAAGCTGATCAACGTGCCAAAGACGCTCTAAAAAAAGTCAAATTACCCGAAGAATTTTGGGAAAAATCACCCTTCGAATTATCTGGTGGTCAAATGCGTCGAGTCGCTATTGCTGGTGTCCTTGCAACTAATCCTAAAATCCTAATCCTAGATGAACCAACAGCGGGCTTAGATCCACAAGGAAGAAATGAAATGATGGAGCTCTTTAGGGAACTACATCATAGTGAGCAGTTGACGATTATATTAGTGACCCACCAAATGGACGATGTAGCAAGTTATGCAGATAACGTGGTTGTGATGGACGATGGCCAGATTGCTAAAAACGGCACACCCGTTGATGTATTTAGTGATACTAAATGGCTACTAGAGCATCAATTAGGATTACCTAAAGCTGCTAGTTTTGCTAGTTCGCTCTCGGATAAGGGAGTTAAATTTAGTGAAATTCCACTTGATATCAATAATTTGGTTCAAGAAATCGTTGATATTAAAGATAGGGGGCTAAACAATGAATAAAATTTTATTCGGACGTTATGTTCCTGGAAAGTCGTTTATCCATCGAATGGATCCAAGGGCAAAGCTCATTTTAAGTTTGCTATATATTGTGGCTGTTTTCATGTCGAATTCATGGTTAGCATACGGAGTTAGCTTTATTGTTGCGCTAATCATTATTGCTTCTTCAGGAATTGCCCCTAAATTCTTCTGGGACGGCGTTAAGCCGTTGATTGGAGTAATTCTACTAACGGTAGTAATTCAAGTCTTCTTCGGTGTCGGAGGGCATGTTTATTGGCACTGGGGAATCTTGTCGATTACAAGTAATGGATTATTGAACGCAATTTATATAGCAATTCGATTTGTATTAATTATTCTTGTATCGACGGTACTAACACTATCAACGTCACCTTTACAAATATCTGGAGCAATTGAATCATTGTTTATGCCACTTAAAAAAATTCACTTCCCAGTTTATGAAATGGCATTGATGTTGTCGATTGCATTAAGATTTGTACCAACCTTAATTGATGAAACCGAGAAGATTCTCAATGCACAGCGTTCCAGAGGAGCTAATTTTAGTTCAGGGTCAATTATGGCTAGATTGAAAAAATTAGTTTCAATTTTAATTCCACTTTTTGAAAGTGCATTTAATCGCGCTGAAGAATTAGCTACAGCAATGGAATCACGTGGATATCAGGGCGGCGAAGGTCGCAGTAAATATCGAGTTTTAAATTATACAAAAAATGACATAGTAGGTTCGGTCTTCATGATTTTTGCTACGGCATTGATTATGATCCTCAGAAATTGGAGTTAGTAATGCGATATAAAATTATATTAGCCTATGATGGGACTAATTTTGCTGGATTTCAAATGCAGCCTAATCAACGGACTGTGGAAGGTGTTCTAAAAAGAATCGTTAATAAGATTGCTAAAAATCCAACACCAGAAATATCGGTTTATGGCTCAGGACGAACGGACGCCGGTGTGCATGCTTTAGGACAAGTCGTTCATTTTGATTTACCGATCGAAATGCCAGAAAGAAGTATGTTGCATGCGTTGAATAGCCAGTTGCCATTAGATATGCAAGTTAAAAAGGTTGAGATCGTTGATGAAAATTTCCATGCGCGATTTACGACACATGGGAAAAAATATCAATATCGAATGGCTTTGGGACAATTTGTAGATCCGTTCAAAAGGAACTATACTGGACACTGGAAATTCCCAATTAATATTGATTTGATACAAGATGCAATTAAAGATTTAGAAGGAACACATGATTTTTCAAGCTTTGTCGCATCGGGAAGCACGGTCAAAGATCATGTTCGAACAATCTATGAAGCTAAAGCTTGGAAAGATGAAAAACAAAACGAAATTGTGTTTGAATTCTACGGCAATGGCTTCCTGTATAACATGGTTCGAATCATGGTGGCAGTATTAGTTGAAATAGGTAGCAAACGCCGTCCAGCGGACGATATACCTCGTCTTTTCGAAGTTAAAGATCGCGACCAAGCTCGAGGGACGGCACCCGCAAGTGGGCTATATTTAAAAGAAGTAGATTATTAGATTTTTGATTGACTTTAATAGGGACTGTTAATATAATGGAAGTTGGTATTGTTTACCTCCACAAAATAAGCCCCGGAAACTTATTAAAGTTGAGTTAAACAAAACAGAAATTGGAGGAAATTCAAGTGCGTACAACATATTTGGCTAAACCAGGTGAAGTAGAACGTAAATGGTACATCGTTGATGCTACAGACATTCCTTTGGGACGTCTTTCAACAGTAGTTGCATCTATTTTGCGTGGTAAGAACAAACCAACATTCACTCCTAATGTGGATACAGGTGACTTCGTTATCGTTATCAATGCTGAAAAAATTAAATTAACTGGTCGTAAGGCTACTGGTAAGATTTACTACCATCATACATTACATCCAGGTGGTATTAAGTCTAAGACTGCTGGTGAAATGCGTGAAAAGACACCTGAACGTTTGATTGAAACATCCGTTAAGGGTATGCTTCCACACAACACTCTTGGTCGCAAGCAAGGTATGAAGTTGCATGTATATGCAGGTTCAGAACATACACAACAAGCTCAAAATCCAGAAAAGCTTGACATCACGAACTTAATTTAAGGAGGAATTGAATTTTGGCTGAAGCACAATATCGCGGCACTGGCCGTCGTAAAAACTCCGTTGCTCGTGTACGTCTTGTACCGGGAACCGGTAATATCACAGTAAATGATCGTCCAATCGAAGAATACATTCCATTTGCAAACTTACGTCAAGTAGTTTTACAACCATTTGGTGTAACTGAAACAAACGGTAACTATGACGTTATTGCTAACGTTAATGGTGGTGGATTCTCAGGACAATCTGGAGCTATCCGTCATGGTATCGCTCGTGCACTTTTGGATGTTGATCCTGATTTCCGTGCACCTTTGAAGAAAGCTGGTCTTCTTACACGTGACCCTCGTATGAAGGAACGTAAGAAATACGGTCTTAAGAAAGCTCGTAAAGCAGCTCAATTCTCAAAACGTTAATATTTATATTTACGTTCAAAACACTTTCCTTTTGGAAGGTGTTTTTTTGTGCAATCGATTTAGTAGATATGCTATAGAGCAAAAAAGGAACCTAATGAGTTGTATTGCGACTCAGTAGGTTCCTTTTTTATATTATTGAAATTTGGTGTTAGCTACGTTTACGGCGTGTAATACCAGCTAAGCCAAGAGATGAAATAATTAAACCAATCCATCCCATCGCCATTTCGGCATGTTGGTTACGTTCACCAGTTTGTGGAAGAGTAGTTGTATTTGTATCAGCTATGTTTACGTTATTTTTAACAGTCGTTGCATGAGTAGTAAGTGGAGTAACAACGTGGTTGTTTGTCTTAGTATCAAGGTTTACAACATTATCAGTTGAAGTACTTCCACTAGGAGTTACTTGATTTGCAGCAGTGTGATCTGCATTATCATTATTTGTTTTATCTGTAGGAACATCGTCGGTAGTTGCATTGTTCTTGTCAGAGTTATTAGTAGGTGTATCCTTGCCATCATCATTGTTGGTAGGTGTGTCGTTGCCATTATCTTTAGCATCGTTGTTATCGTCAGGCGTAACGTCATCAGGAGCAACTTTGGCAGCTGCAAGTGATACTTCGTCAGCAACTAGTTTAGCTTGTAAAGCGTTCAATTCATCTGCTAATTGATCTAAATGAGCTTGTGACTTAGCGATAGCATCTTTATTAGCTTTTAGAGCTGTATTTGCAGCATTCAGAGCTTTAGTAGCGTCAGCTAATTTAGCATTAGCAGTATCAGCGGCTTTTTGATCTTTAGCCAATTGATCCTTAGCAGCTTCGTATGCTTTAACTTGGTCAGCGTACTTAGCTTGCATTTGAGCTAAAGTATCTTGGGCTTGAGCTAACTTAGCTTGGGCATCTGTTAAAGCTTGTTTAGCATCAGCTAATTTAGTTTGAGCATTAGCGAGATTAGACTTAGCTTGTTTGACTCCAGCTGCCGTGTTATTAGCATTTGCGATAGCTTTCGTGTAATTAGCGTTAGCATCCTTTAATGCACTTGCAGCAGCGTTGTAGTCATTTAAAGCTTTGGTGTAATCGGGGTTAGCTTCGATAGTATCATAGCCAGATTTCATTTCTGAGATTGGGTTAGCATTGAAATCGTGGTTAAGTTGCTTACCGATTTCGTTATCGTAAGTACCGAAGATATCAAATAACATTGCAGATATGCTATATTCATCGGCAGATGTCATATTAAAGCTGAACCATAAATCACCATCAGAATCTTGTAATAGTGATTTAGTGTGAAGGCCCATGCCATCACCAATGTCCCATTCCATATCAGCGAATGCCATATTTTGAATGGTTTTGAGGATTTCTACCTTTAAAGCTAGCATAGTGCTTGCTGAAAATGTATCAGTCATACCTAAATCTTGGTCAGCGTGTAAATATGCTTTAGAAAGGTCGCCAGAAAATGATGGATATAAACGTTTTAAGATGGCTTCGTTCCATTCTGCTTGAGAAACACCATTCCAATCAGCATCAGAACCGGGGTATGAATGATCGCCACTAGGAACTCCGTATTTAGCACGCATTTCAGCATCATATTGAGCCATCTGAAGACTCCATTCTGACATTTTCATTGGTTTGAGGCCATGTTGACGACGAAAATCGTTGATTAATGTTAAAGCATATTGAGCAGCTTCTTTTTGTTGGGCAGCTGTTAGAGTACCATTTTTGATTTTTTCAGAAGTATCATTTGCTCCGACATAATCCCAATATGAATGTTGATTCATACCAGCAGCAGTTTGTTTGTCGTATGAGTTGTATTGGTCTGCATCAGATGGTTTCACAAGGTGAGTTGGAAGGTCTTCTTCGCTATTGATTTCAGTACCATTTTTGATAGTACCGGGTTTAGGTTCTTTACCATTATGATGAACTTTCTTAGTTTTATCAGTATTATCTAAAGTATTCTTAGCATCGTCGGCTTTATTTTGAGCATCATCTTTAGCATTTTTAGCTGCATCAGCTTTACCTTTAGCTGTGTCGTTAGCTTTAGTAGCATCATCTACAGCTTGGTTAGCTTCATCGACATCGTCTTTAGCATCATTGGCAGCTTTTTGGTCTTTATTGACGTCAGCTTGGGCTTTATCAGCATTATCTTCGGCTGTTTTATAATCATCCCCGGGAGTTAAATTATCAACATTATTTTTGTCATCGCTAACTTGGTCATTAGCTTTATCAGCGTCGTTTTGAGCTGCTGTAGCATCATCTTTAGCTTGATTAGCTGCATCCTGCTTACTATCAGTTTGACCAGACAAGTTATCATGATTTGCTTGTTCATCAGTAGTAGCAGTTTTATTATCATTGATGTCTTTAACATCTTGGTCGACGTTAGCTTGAGCATCGTCAATATTTTCTTGTTTATTAGTAGCAGTTTTGACGGCAAGTGAACTAGTATCAGCTTGTACTTCATCAGCATGAGCTTCTGGACTAGTTAAAGCAACAGTAGAAGCTAGGGTAATAGCTCCGATTCCTGCGAACAGCCAGGTCTTACCAGCTTTGTACATCTTGTAATGATTTTTTTGTTCACGGTATTCCTTACGCATGTTTTATATCCTCCAAAAAGTATAAATAATAAATTGATTCGAAAATAATATAGT
>JALAGR010000047.1 GCA_022712335.1 Pediococcus sp.
ACACAATAATAGCTAAAAAATTAATAAAAAATATCTTAAAACGGCAAACACTTTAAAAAAGTTAAAAGTTTATTAGTAAGATACTTTAATTTCAATGGGAATTGTGGTTGAAAAATTCGTTGAAAAAGTGCAAAATAGACTTTACATATATATATTTGAGGAGTTTGTTCATGGCTAGAAGAGGAATGTTGATTGTCCTATCTGGCCCTTCCGGTGTAGGTAAGGGAACAGTTAGAAAGGCAATCTTTGATCAAGGCGGTAATGATTTTCAGTATTCAATTTCAATGACGACTAGAAAACCTAGAGAAGGTGAAATTGACGGTGAAGATTACTACTTTGTCTCTAAAGAAGAATTTGAGAAAAATATCAAAGAAGGCCAAATGCTGGAGTATGCCCAGTATGTAGATAACTACTATGGCACACCATTAAAGTATGTTAATCAAACTCTAGACTCAGGACGAGATGTTTTTCTAGAAATCGAAGTGAACGGTGCTCGTCAAGTTCGTGAAAAAATGCCAGATGGCGTATTTTTATTCTTGACTCCACCAGATTTGATGGAATTAAAACAACGGATTATCAATCGTGGAACTGAAGACATGGATACGATTAATAAACGAATGGAAAAAGCAGTTGATGAAATTAAGACCATGCGTGATTATGACTATGCCGTTGTCAACGACAAAATTGAAAACGCCGTTGAAGAAATTAAAAATATTATTAAGGGCGAACATCTTCGAGTTACAAGAGTTTACCCTGAATATCAAGAAATGTTAGGAGACCTATAATATGATTTTATATCCTTCAGTAGATGATTTATTAGAACGTGTTGATTCAAGATATTCATTGATTATGCTTGCTAGCAAGCGTGCACATCAATTGGACGAAGGTCAAATCGAACTATTAGATACATACACTTCACAAAAAAATGTTGGTAAGGCTTTGGAAGAAGTCGTTGCTGGCGACGTTGTTATCGATCCAAACGAAAAAGATTTATAAAAACTATAAAAGATGGTGGAGGTTGTCCTCTAGCATCTTTTTTGTTTGGTTAATCAATTAGTGGGATTGAAATTCAATGACTGGTAAAATATATAGAAGGAGGTTTGTTCGATATGAAAATTTTATTTGTTGTTACCGGCGGAATTGCCGAATATAAAGTTGTCGAAGCAGTTCGGTTCCAAGTGAAAGCTGGCAATCAGGTTAAAGTGGTCATGACGCAAATGGCTAAACAATTTGTTACGCCGTTAACATTTGCTACGCTTACCAACGATATTGTCTATGATAGTTTTGAAGCTAGCACAGAAAATCCGGTTGCGCACATCGCGTTAGCGGACTGGGCAGATCAAATTGTGATTGCTCCAGCAACTGCTAACTTTATTGGCAAAATGGCTAACGGAATTGCGGATGACTTTGCTTCAACGGTAGTAATTGCATCTACTGCTAAAAAGCGAGTTTTGCCTGCAATGAACGTTAATATGTGGAATAATCCAGCAGTCCAACGTAATATCGAACAACTAAAACAGGACGGCGTGGCGATTTTGGAGCCTGCTGTCGGTGCATTAGCTGAAGGATATTCTGGTAAAGGTCGTTTTCCAGATGCCGAAATCGTCAATGCTTTTATTAGCGAACCAGTCGAAAAGACGGCAACCACTTTTAGTGGTAAAAAAATCGTGGTTACGGCGGGTGGAACCCGCGAAGCGATTGACCCAGTCCGTTATATTGGGAATGAATCCTCAGGAAAGATGGGTTTTGCGCTTGCTCAGAAAGCAGAACAACTTGGAGCCCAAGTAATCCTTATTACAGGTCCAACCAATTTAACGCTTGCAGAAGATTCTAGTATTCAACGTGTAAATATTAAGAGTGTGGCTGACTTGCAAGTTGCGCTCGAAAGAGCCGTTCAAGATGCGGATATACTGATTATGGCAGCTGCTGTTTCTGATTATCGTGTTGCTCAAGTAGCCGACCATAAGATGAAAAAAGATGATTTTAATGGCGAATTAGAAATTAAGCTGGTTGAAAACCCAGATATTTTAGCAAATTTGAAGCGCCCAGCCTCACTTAAGTATGTTGTGGGATTTGCTGCTGAAACTAACGACTTGATTACGAATGCAGAACGTAAAATTCAGAAGAAAAAACTGAATATGATTGTTGCTAATGATGTCAGTAACCATCAAATCGGTTTTGAGTCGAATCAGAATGCAGTAACGATTCTGCGTCCTAATCATGCTAATGTTGAATTACCTCAAAATGATAAAACGGTAATCGCTGAACAAATTTTAAAATTAATTGATCAAGAAATAAATTGAAAGGACTGTAACTCATGGCAAAAAAATTTAATGTCATTGTAAATGTTCCAGCTTTACAAACAAACACACCATTTACATATATTGCGAACGATGCCATTGAAAATGACATTAAAATTGGCTCAAGAGTGATTGTTCCTTTCGGTAAATCTGAGCGTCCAATCCAAGGTTTTGTTATTGGAGAAGAGGTTACGGATGAAGTTGATGAATTAAAAGATATTATTTCAATTTTAGAACCAGAACCGTTACTAAACGAAGAATTAATCGAACTTTCAGCTTGGTTAGCTGACCAAACCTATTCTTTTAGGGTAAGCTGTTTGAACGCGATGTTACCTAGCTTGGTAAAAATTAATACAAAGCGCTTTGTTAAAATTGACGATAGTAAAATCACAATGGATGCAGTGATTGATTTGCTAGGCGAAGAACAGGTGACTGATTTAAAAGTCAACGAGCTAAATTTTAGTCAGCAAAGACAACTTAATCAGTGGATCAAGGATGAGGTCGTAACATTAGAGTACGTAACAGAAGATTCCGCTAAAAAGAAAATGATCAACTGGCTATGGCCAACAATGAATGCAATTGAATACGATCAAGAGCGAAAAAAATTACGAAAAAATGCGACTAAGCAAATCGAATTACTTGAACTATTGAAAACTTTGGACCGCGAAAAAGGAATTGCTCAGGCGACAATTTTGAACGATTTTGAAGTTGGACGTTCGACTTTGAATAGTGCGGTCAAAAATGGCTGGTTGGTACGTAAGTCTGTAGAGCAGTATCGAGATCCGTTTGAAGGCCGAGAAGCGCAGCTTGATCAAAATTTAAATTTGAATGAAGAACAACAAAATGCCTATAACTTAATTACCCAGTCGATTGACAAAAAAAGTGCTAAACCGATTTTAATTGAAGGTGTGACTGGTTCTGGTAAAACAGAAGTCTACTTGCAAAGTATTCAAAAAGTAGTCGAAAAGGGACAGACAGCATTGTTATTAGTTCCTGAAATTTCCTTAACACCGTTAATGGTAAAACGTGTTCGAGCTCGCTTTGGAGATCAGGTGGCTGTCTTGCATAGTGGGCTTTCTGATGGAGAAAAATTTGATGAATGGCGTCGAATTGTTCGCAACGAAGTGAAGGTGGTTGTTGGAGCTCGCTCAGCCGTCTTTGCGCCACTCCGAAATCTTGGTATTATTATTATTGATGAAGAACACTCTGAAACATATAAGCAATCAGATGCACCACGCTACCATGCGCGAGATGTTGCGATTCATCGTGCTGAAAATGCGCATTGCCCAGTGGTGCTAGGAAGTGCGACACCATCCCTTGAAAGTCGTTCGCGGGTCGAACGTGGACGCTATGATTTTGTAAAAATTCAGCAACGAGCCAATCAAAAGGCTCTTCCAGATATTCGTGTGATTGACATGCGTGAGCATCTTAGCGATGGATTTAACGAAAATTTTTCAGCACCAATGGTAGAAGAAATTCGGCAACGGCTTTTGAAAAAAGAACAAGTTGTGTTGATGCTAAATCGGCGCGGATTTTCTTCATTTGTAATGTGTCGTTCTTGTGGTTTTGTTTTAACTTGTCCGAATTGTGATGTTTCGCTAACGATGCACATGGATACACGCTCGATGCGTTGTCATTACTGTGGTCATGAAGAAGCAATTCCGCAGTCGTGTCGAAATTGTGGTAGTAATAAAATTCGCTTTTTTGGAACGGGAACGGAAAAAGTTCAACAACAGCTCGCTGAAATTATTCCAGAAGCACGAGTATTGCGCATGGACGTTGATACTACTCGTCGCAAAGGTGCTCATGAACGTTTATTGGAACGCTTTGGGAACCACGAAGCAGATATTCTACTAGGAACTCAGATGATTGCTAAAGGTTTGGATTTTCCAGACGTCACTTTAGTCGGTGTTTTAAATGCTGATACAGCTTTAGAGTTACCCGATTTACGAGCTAGTGAACGTACATTTCAATTATTGACACAAGTTGCGGGACGCGCGGGACGTGCAGATAAAACTGGAGAAGTTTTAATTCAAACTTTTAACCCGGATCATTACGCCATCCGTTTAGCGCAAAAACAGGATTATGAAGATTTCTTCTATAAAGAAATGTATTTGCGTCATCTGGGAAAATATCCGCCATACTACTTTACGGCATTGGTCAGTATTTCGGATGCAGATGAACAACAGGCTCTGAAGAGCGCGTACGAAATATTGAATATTATTCAGCCACAACTTTCAGCCAAAGCAATCGTGTTAGGACCGACTGCCAAGTCAGTTTCAAGAATTAAACAAAA
>JALAGR010000048.1 GCA_022712335.1 Pediococcus sp.
AAGACAGCAAAACGGATCTAATGCAATTTATCAAAAAAAGAAAAGATGCTTCAATAACTTAATTTTGGTTACAGGTTTTTAGAACTTATTTATATTTTTGAGCTGTAACAATAATAGTAGGAGGTATAAAGATGGTAGGAATTATCATTGCCAGTCATGGTGAATTCGCTAATGGTATCTTGCAATCCGGAGCGATGATCTTTGGAGAACAAGAAAATGTCAAAGCAGTAACTTTGATGCCGAGTGAAGGACCTGATGACGTCAAGGCAAAAATGGAAGAAGCAATCGCCTCTTTCGAAAACCAAGATGAAGTATTGTTCTTAGTTGATCTTTGGGGTGGAACGCCTTTCAATCAAGCTAACAGTCTGTTTGAAGAACACAAAGATTCGTGGGCAATCGTTGCTGGTATGAACTTACCGATGGTTATTGAAGCATACGCTTCACGTTTCTCAATGGAAACGGCGCATGAAATTGCTGCTCATATTTCAGGAACAGCAAAAGAAGGCGTAAGAATTCGTCCAGAGGAGTTAGAACCAGTTGAAGCAGCTCCAGTAGCGGCTGAAGGCGGACAGCCAACAGGTGCTATCCCTGAAGGAACTGTATTAGGTGATGGTCACATCAAGTTTGTATTAGCTCGTGTAGACTCTCGTTTACTTCATGGTCAAGTTGCAACTGCGTGGACAAAAACGACAGGTCCTAGCCGGATTATTGTTGTTTCAGATGCGGTAGCTAAAGATGATCTTCGCAAGAGATTAATCGAACAAGCTGCTCCTCCAGGTGTTAAGGCAAACGTTATCCCCGTTGATAAAATGATTGAAATCTCAAAGGACCCTCGTTTCGGAAATACAAAAGCGTTGTTACTATTTGAAAATCCTCAAGATGTATTGCGTGCTGTTGAAGGCGGCGTTGATATCAAAGAAGTCAACGTTGGATCAATGGCTCACTCAGTTGGGAAAGTCGTAGTAAGCAAAGTATTGTCAATGGGACAAGATGATGTTGATACTTTTGAGAAGTTGAAAGCAAAAGGAATCAAGTTTGATGTACGTAAAGTACCTAATGATTCTAAAGACAACATGGATGAAATCCTTAACAAAGCAAAAAATGAATTGAAAAACGCTTAAGCAAGATAATTAACTTAAATAGGAGGGCTTATAATGTCTGGTATTTCAATGGTATTAGTAGTAATCGTTGCCTTTCTAGCAGGTATGGAAGGGATTTTGGATGAATTCCAATTCCATCAACCGCTAGTAGCATGTACATTAATTGGTTTAGTAACCGGTAATTTAGAAGCTGGGATCGTATTAGGCGGCTCACTTCAAATGATCGCCTTAGGTTGGGCAAACATCGGGGCTGCTGTGGCACCGGATGCTGCGTTAGCATCTGTTGCATCTGCAATTATTTTAGTTTTAGGTGGTCAAGGAGTTAAAGGTGTTTCTTCAGCTATCGCAATCGCTGTTCCTTTAGCTGTAGCTGGATTGTTCTTAACAATGATCGTTCGTACATTAGCTGTGCCAATCGTTCACTTTATGGATGCTGCAGCTGAAAAAGGAAATATGCGTCAAGTTGAAATGTGGCATATTATCGCTGTATGTATGCAAGGTGTTCGTATTGCGATTCCTTCAGCTGCATTATTAGTAATTCCTGCTGACACTGTACGTGGATTCTTAGAATCAATGCCTGCTTGGTTAACTGATGGTATGGCTATCGGTGGTGGTATGGTCGTTGCCGTTGGTTACGCTATGGTTATCAACATGATGGCTACAAAAGAAGTATGGCCATTCTTCGCAATTGGTTTTGCTATCGCAGCACTTTCTGAATTAACGTTGATCGCACTAGGTGTTATCGCAGTTGCATTCGCTTTGATTTACTTGAACCTACAAGAAAGTTCTGGTGGATCTTCTAATGGTGGCGGAGGCAATACTGGCGATCCGCTTGGCGATATTTTGAATGATTATTAATCTTGAAGGAGGAGAAATAAAATGGCAGAAAAAATCGAATTAAGTAAAAGAGATCGTTTAGCCGTTGCATGGCGTTCTACCTTCATTCAAGGTTCTTGGAACTACGAACGTATGCAAAATGGTGGTTGGTGTTTTGCAATGCTACCAGCGATCAAAAAATTATACAAAACAAAAGAAGACCGTACGTTAGCAATGCAACGTCACTTGGAATTCTTTAATACACACCCATATATCGCTTCACCAATCATCGGAGTTACTCTTGCGCTTGAAGAAGAACGCGCAAATGGCGCTCCAGTTGATGATGTAGCAATCCAAGGGGTTAAGGTTGGTATGATGGGACCTTTAGCCGGTGTTGGTGACCCAGTGTTCTGGTTTACTGTACGTCCGATGTTAGGTGCTCTAGGTGCTTCATTAGCGTTAGCTGGAAACAATTTAGGACCAATCATTTTCTTCCTTGCTTGGAATATTATTCGTTGGGCATTCATGTGGTATACACAAGAATTTGGCTACCGTGCTGGTTCTAAAATCACTGATGACCTTTCAGGTGGTCTATTACAAAAAGTTACTAAAGGTGCATCCATTCTAGGTATGTTTGTTTTAGGAGCTTTAGTGCAACGGTGGGTAAACGTGAAATTTACACCGGTTGTTTCTACTGTTAAGTTAGACAAAGGTGCTTATATCGAATGGGACAAATTACCTGCTGGTGCTCAAGGAAT